>NZ_JAUCDN010000214.1:0-5730 GCF_034675085.1 Devosia sp. | reverse complement strand
GCATAAATGACCGAACACATCATCGACCCATCCACCGTCGACGCCGAAAACGCCAAGCGCGAGGCCGATCTGCGCCGCGACTACGAGTCCCTGGGCGAGCGGCTCGAGCGGCGCGGCGTCGCCATCGACGCCATCAAGGCCAAGGTGGCCGCGTTCTCCGTCGCCGTTCCCTCCTGGGGCGTGGGCACCGGCGGTACGCGCTTTGCCCGCTTTCCCGGCCCGGGCGAGCCGCGCGACATCTTCGACAAGATCGAGGATTGTGCCGTCATCGCCCAGTTGACGCAGGCGACGCGCACCATTTCCCTGCATATCCCGTGGGACAAGGCCGATCCGAACCGGCTCAAGCAGGCGGCCAGCCGCTTCAATCTTGGGTTCGACGCCATGAATTCCAACACCTTCGCGGATGCGCGCGGCCAGATCCAGAGCTACAAGTTCGGCTCGCTTTCCGCCGCCGACGCGGCCACGCGCCAGCAGGCCATCGAGCACAATCTGGAATGCATCGAGATCGGCCGGACCATCGGCTCCAAGGCGCTGACCGTGTGGATCGGGGACGGCTCCAACTTCCCCGGCCAGACCAATTTCACCACCCAGTTCGAGCATTATCTGGACTCGATGAAGGCGGTTTACGCCGCCCTGCCCGACGATTGGCGCGTGTTCACCGAACACAAGATGTATGAGCCGGCCTTCTATTCCAGCGTGGTGCAGGATTGGGGCACCAATTACATCATCGCGCGCGAGCTGGGCGAAAAGGCGTTCTGCCTCGTCGATCTCGGCCATCATGCGCCCAACGTCAATATCGAGATGATCGTCGCCCGCCTCGCCCAGTTCGGCAAGCTTGGCGGCTTCCATTTCAACGACAGCAAATATGGCGACGACGATCTGGACGCCGGCGCCATCGATCCGTTCCGGCTGTTCCTGGTCTTCAATGAGCTGGTGGATATCGAAAGCCGCGACGCCGGTTTCCGCCCAGCGCACATGCTCGACCAGAGCCACAACGTCACCGACCCGATCGAGTCGCTGATGCTCTCGGCCGCCGACGTGCAGCGCGCCTATGCCCAGGCGCTGCTGGTGGACCGCAAGGGTCTGAAGGCGGCGCAGGAGGCCAATGACGCGCTGGCCGCCACCCAGGCGCTGCGCACCGCCTTCCGCACCGATGTCGAGCCGATCCTGGCCATGGCCCGCTTCGAAGCGGGCGGCGCCATCGATCTGCTCGCCACCTATCGCGCCGCCGGCTACCGCCAGAAAGTCGCCGACATCCGCCCCGCCGTGGAAGCCGGCTCGAGCGGCATCGTCTGAGTTCAAGCGAAATTTCCAACGCACCTCCCCGCGCTGGAAATAAAAGAGGCCCGGTGAGCGATCACCGGGCCTTTGTCATTCACAAACCGTCTCCACCGCCGATGTCATCCCGGCCTTCGCGCCGGGAACCATGCTGAGATGGCGACACCGGCACAATTCCTGGGGGCGACAGGCGCGTTGGGAGAGCCTTACTTCATCGTCGGGAACTGGAATTCCGCGCCTTCCTTGATGCCGCTGGGCCAGCGGGTGGTGACGGTCTTCACCTTTGTCCAGAACTGCATGGAATCGGTGCCATACTGGTTGAGGTCGCCGAAGGCGCTGGCCTTCCAGCCGCCGAAGCTGTGATAGGCCACCGGCACCGGCACCGGCACGTTGACGCCGACCATGCCGACATTGACCCTGGAGGCGAAATCGCGGGCCGCGTCGCCATCGCGGGTGAAGATGGCCACGCCATTGCCATAGGGATTGTTCGAGGGCAGCGCCAGCGCGTCCTCATAGGTCTTTGCGCGCACCACGCTCAGCACCGGCCCGAAGATTTCTTCCTTGTAGATATCCATGTCGGTGGTGACATGATCGAACAGGGTCGGGCCGACGAAGAAGCCGTTTTCATAGCCCTGGAGCGCAAAGCCGCGCCCGTCGGTCACCAGCTTGGCGCCCTGCTCCACGCCCTTGTCGATCAGCCCGAGCACGCGCGCCTTGGCGGCGGCGGTCACCAGCGGGCCCATTTCCGAGGCGCGGTCGGTATAGGGGCCGACCTTGAGCTTTTCGATGCGCGGCAACAGCGCCTCGATGATCTTGTCTGCCGTGGCGTCGCCCACCGGCACGGCCACCGAAACGGCCATGCAGCGCTCGCCCGCCGCGCCATAGCCGGCGCCCATCAGCGCATCGGCGGCCTTGTCCATGTCCGCGTCGGGCATGATGATCATGTGGTTCTTGGCGCCGCCAAAGGCCTGCACGCGCTTTCCATGCGCGGCGGCGGTGGCATAGACATAGCGGGCGATCGGGGTGGAGCCGACAAAGCTGATCGCGCCGATGGCCTCATGCTGGAGAATGCCGTCCACGGTTTCCTTGCCGCCCTGGACCACGTTGAGCACGCCCTTGGGCAGGCCGGCCTCGATGGCCAGCTCGGCCAACCGCACCGGCACGGAGGGATCGCGCTCGGAGGGCTTCAAAATGAAAGCATTGCCCGAGGCGATGGCCGGCGACAGCATCCAGAGCGGGATCATGGCCGGGAAATTGAACGGGGTGATGCCGGCGCCGATGCCGATGGGCTGGCGCATGGAATACATGTCGATCCCCGGACCGGCCCCTTCGGTAAAGGCGCCCTTGAGCAGATGCGGCGCGCCAGCGACGAATTCGGCCACTTCCAGCCCGCGCAGCACGTCGCCCTTGGCGTCGTCGAAGGTCTTGCCATGCTCGGCGCTCAGCAATTCGGCCAGCTCGTCCATATGCTTGTTGAGCAGCGCCACATAATTGAAGAAGACGCGCGCCCGGCGCTGCGGATTGGTGGCGGCCCATTTCGGCTGCGCGGCGGCGGCCGAGGCGATAGCGGCCTCCAGCTCGGCCGGAGTGGCCAGCGCCACGCGCGCCTGCACCTCGCCGGTGGCGGGGTTGAACACATCCTGGAATTGCGTGCTGGTGCCGTTGGTTTCGACGCCGTCGATGAAATGGCCGATAGTGCGCATGGAAGCCTCCTTTTGCTCCCAGCGTTTTTGCACTACAATTTCGCAGGATCAACGCGATAGATTTTGCATCTGTTGTGCGAAAATTAAAGCTCAAAGCGAGGCCGCAATGAATTGGGACGATGCCCGCATCTTTCTGGCGGTGGCGCGCAGTGGCCAGATCCTGGGCGCGGCGCGGGCGCTGGGGCTCAACCACGCCACCGTGGCCCGCCGCCTGAATACGCTTGAGGCGGCGTTGGGCAGCACGCTGTTTCGCCGCAAGACCAATGGCACCGAATTGACCGCCGAGGGCGAGCGGTTCCTGGGCTTTGCCGAGACCATGGAGAGCGCCAGCCTGGCCGCCACCGAGGCGGCGGGGGCCGACAGTGCCGTGGAGGGCACGGTGCGCGTCGGCGCGCCGGACGGGTTCGGCGTGGCCTTTCTGGCTCCGCGCCTGCCCGAACTGGTGGCGCGCCATCCTGGCCTGCGCGTGGAGCTGGTGCCGGTGCCGCGCGCCTTTTCGCTCTCGCGCCGCGAGGCCGATATCGCCGTCACCCTGGAGCGGCCGCGCGAGGGACGGCTGGTGGCGCGCAAGCTCACCGATTACCGGCTGGGCCTTTACGCCGCCCAGGGCTATCTCACCCGCCACGGCACGCCGCAAAGCCTGGCCGAGCTGAGCCAGCACCGCCTCGTGGGCTATGTCGAAGACCTGCTCTATACCGCCTCGCTCGACTACACCGCCGAATTTCTCAAGGATTGGCGCTCCACCATCGCGGTCTCCTCCTCCATGGGCCAGACCGAGGCGGTGCGCGCCGGAGCGGGCATCGGCATCCTGCATGATTTCATGGCACGGAACGATGCCCATCTGGTGCCGGTCCTGCCCGATCATCGCCTCATCCGCAGCTACTGGACCGTGCTGCATGAGGATCTGCGGGGCGTGCGCCGCGTCGCCCTGGTCTCCGATTTCCTCACCGAAATCGTCAACCGCGAGCGGGCGATTTTCTGACCCATCTTGCCCAAACACCGCCAAGCGCTAAAAAGAGTCCATGTCCAAGACCACTCCCGCCACCCTGGCGCTCACCAAAGCCGGCATCCCCTTTTCGCTGGGCACTTACGACTACGACCCCAATGCCGAGCGCGTCGGGCTCCAGGCCGCCGAGGCGCTGGGCGTGGCGCCGGGAGAGGTGTTCAAGACGCTGATGGCCGAGCTCGACGGCAAGCCGGTCTGCGCCATCGTGCCCTCGGACGAGGAAGTGAACATGAAGAAGCTGGCTGCGGCGCTGGGCGGCAAATCGGCCCATATGATGAAGCCCGACGCCGCCGAGCGCCTCACCGGCTACAAGGTGGGCGGCATCAGCCCGCTGGGCCAGCGCAAGCCCGTGCCCACGGCGCTGGACGAACTGGCGCTGCTCTATGATGAGATTTTTCTCAATGGCGGCCAGCGGGGCCTGCAAATCCGCATCCGCCCCGACGAGCTGGTCCGCGCCCTGGGCTGCACCACTGCCGATCTGGTGCGCTGACCCCCGGAAACGACAAAAGGCGCCCGGATGGACGCCTTCATCGACTTACAGAACCAAGCGAGGCTTAGTTGGTGTAGGTGCCGCGAGCGATGTTCTTGATGTCGCCGCGGGTGATGCCGAGATCATTGAGCTGACGGGCGTCAAGAGCATTGAGCTCGCGCAGGGTGCGCTGATACTGGGCGAATTGAGCGATTTTCTGGCGGATGTTCATTTTCGGTTCCCCTTCGTTTGATGACCTCTATGTAGACCCGCCCTGTCGTGATTAGAAGATGGGCTTGTTGCACATCCGTTATGCATTGGGCGCAAGCATTAGGAATAATCTCGCCACAATCGCTCCGCGCCCCGCCCTTGCCTCCTGGGGTAACCCCTTCCGCCAACACGCTGTTTTTCAAGAAAAAAGCGGGCGCCCCTCCCGGCGTCCGCCTTCATGATTCATTCACCATGGCCCTTTCAGCCATGCGCTGCGTGCTATGGCTGTTTCTGCTCACGCTTTGGGCGGCGGTCTTCGCGCATTTCGAACCACATGGCGTTGAGAATGGCGAAGCTACAGGCCAGGCCCAGGCCCAAAATCCACGAAAAGTACCACATGGCGCGCTCCTAATAGGCGTGGGGGCTGTTTTCGACGGCCTGCGCCGTCACCTTGCCCCGCATGACGCGAAACACCCAGCTGGTATAGATCAGGATGATGGGCAGGAAGAACGCCGTCACCAGCAGCATGATGAACAGCGTCAGGTGGCTCGATGTCGCGTCCCACACCGTCAGCCCTGCCCGCGGCTCGCTCGATGACGGCAGCAGGAAGGGAAACAGCGACAGCCCCGCAGTGCTGATGATGCCGAAAATAGCGGCGCTCGAAGCCAGCAGCGTCGCCAGCCCCCAGCGTGCCTGCAAGCCGATGGCGGCGAGCGCCAGCCCGGCAAAGCCCAGCACCGGCGCGGCCATCATCCAGGGATGGGCGGCGTAATTGGCCAGCCAGCCGCCCCGCACCAGTTCGACGCTCTTGGCCAGCGGGTTGATGGGCGCGTCGCCCACGATGGCGCTGGTGATGACATGGCCATCCAGCCCGAAGGCGGCCCAGACGCCCCCCAGCGCGAAAAGCACCATGGTGACCAGCGCCGCCAGCGTGCCGTAACGGCGGGCGCGCTCGGCCACCGGCCCCGTGGTGCGCCCGGCGATCACCGCCGCGCCCTGGGTGACGATCATGCCCAGGCTCACCAGGCCGGCCAGCAATGCAAAGGGCGTCAGCAGCTGGAAGA
>NZ_JAUCDN010000213.1:0-5766 GCF_034675085.1 Devosia sp. | reverse complement strand
ATCAGCTCGGCCCATGTGCATGACGAGCCGCTTTTCGCCGATGGCACGGTGCAATATTGGGGCCAGCCGGTCTTTGCGGTGGTGGCCGAAACGCGCGACGGGGCGCGGCGGGCGGCCAAGCTGGCCAAAATCGAGTATGAAGACCTGCCCATGGCGCTCGACGTGCGCGCGGCGCAGGCGGCGGGGCGGCGGCTGGTGACCAAGCCGCTCAAGCTCGAACGCGGCGACGTGGCTGCCGGGCTGGCAAGCGCGCCGCGCCGGCTCAAGGGCGCCATCGCCATTGGCGGGCAGGATCATTTCTATCTCGAAGGCCATATCGCGCTGGCGGTGCCGGGGGAGGACGAGGACGTCACCGTCTATAGCTCCACCCAGCATCCCACCGAGGCCCAGATCATGGTGGCCCATGTGCTGGGCATCCAGCAGCATGCCGTCACCGTGCAGGTGCGCCGCATGGGCGGGGGCTTCGGGGGCAAGGAAACCCAGGGCAATCTTTTCGCCGTGGTGAGTGCGCTCGCGGCCAAGAAATGGAACCGCGCCTGCAAGATCCGCCCCGACCGCGACGACGACATGAGCGCCACCGGCAAGCGCCACGATTTCGTGGTCGATTACGATGTGGGGTTCGATGACGAGGGCCGGATTCAGGCCATCGACGCCGTTTATGGCGCGCGGGCCGGCTATTCGTCCGATTTGTCGGGGCCGGTGACCGATCGGGCGCTGTTTCACTGCGACAACGCCTATTGGTATCCGGCGGTACGGGCGGTCAGCGAGCCGCTTTACACCAATACCGTGTCCAACACCGCCTTTCGCGGTTTCGGCGGCCCGCAGGGCATGATGGCGGCCGAGCGCTGGGTGGAAGACATCGCCTATGCGCTGGGCAAGGACCCGCTGGACATCCGCAAGGCCAATTTCTACGGCACCGACACCAACAACATCACGCCCTATCACCAGACGGTGGAGGACAATATCGTCCATCGCGTGGTCGATGAACTGGAGCAGTCGGCCGATTATCAGGCACGGCGCGCGGCCATTCTGGCTTTCAACCGCACCAGCAAGGTGCTGCGCAAAGGCATCGCCCTTACCCCGGTCAAGTTCGGCATTTCCTTTACCGCCACCTGGTTCAACCAGGCTGGGGCGCTGGTGCATGTCTATAAGGACGGCTCCATCCATCTCAGCCATGGCGGCACGGAGATGGGGCAGGGGCTCTATATCAAGGTGGGCCAGGTGGTGGCCGATGCCTTCGGCGTCGGGCTCGACCAGGTCAAGATCATGGCCACCACCACCGGCAAGGTGCCCAATACCTCGGCCACCGCCGCCTCGTCGGGCTCCGACCTCAACGGCATGGCGGCCTGGGACGCCTGCGAGCAGATCAAGCGCCGTCTCGTCGCCCATGCGGCCAGCCATTACGGCGCCGAGGAGGGCGATTGCCTGTTTGTGCAGGGCGGCATGCAGGTGGGGCGCAAATTCGTGCCCTTCGGCGAACTGGTGTCCTCGGCCTATATGAACCGCGTGCAGCTTTCCGCCGCCGGCTTCTACAAGACCCCCAAGATCCATTGGAATCGCGACGAGGGCAGGGGCCACCCCTTCTATTATTTCGCCTATGGCGCCTCGGTGAGCGAAGTGACCATCGACACGCTGACCGGCGAATATCAGGTGGACCGCGTCGATATCCTCCACGATGTGGGGCGCTCGCTCAATCCGGCCATTGATATCGGCCAGGTCGAGGGCGGCTTCATCCAGGGCATGGGGTGGCTGACCACCGAGGAACTGGTGTGGGACGGCAAGGGACAGCTGCGCACCCATGCCCCTTCCACCTACAAGATCCCCCTGGCTAGCGACCTGCCGCCCATCTTCAACGTGAAACTGGCTGAATGGTCGGTCAACCGCGAACCCACCATCGGCCGCTCCAAGGCGGTGGGCGAGCCGCCCCTGATGCTGGCGATGAGCGTGGTCGAGGCGCTGGGCATGGCGGTGGCGAGCGTGGCCGACTACCGCATCGCCCCGCAACTGGACACGCCGGTGACGCCCGAGCGCGTGCTGATGGGCGTTGAGCGCATGAAACGGGAGAGGCTGGGGTGAGGGCGGTGCGTGGCAATCTGAGCGCTGGCACACCGCCATGACCGAGCGCAGCGCCGACCTCGCCCGCTTCCTGACCGCGACGCCCGACGCCATCGTCTGCGAACTGACCCGGGTGCGGGGGTCGAGCCCGCGCGCACAGGGCACCTTCATGCTGGTGGGGCGCGAAACCCTGCTCGGCACCATTGGCGGCGGGGCGCTGGAATATATGGTCATCGACCATGCGCGCCGGCTTCTGGCCGAAGGGCGGGCGGAGGCGGCCATGGACGTGCCGCTGGGCCCCGAGATCGGGCAATGCTGCGGCGGGCGGGTCGATGTGGCGCTGCGCTATCTCGATGCGAATTTGCGGGCTGAACTGATGGCGCGGGCCGAGGCCGAAGAGGCCGAACTGCCCCATGTTTATGTGTTCGGCGCCGGCCATGTGGGGCGGGTGCTGGCGCAGATCCTGGCGCTGCTGCCGGTGCAACTCGACGTTTTCGATACGCGGCGCGCCGAAATAGCGGCATTGCCGGCCGGCGTCAGGGGCCAGGCCGTGGCTATGCCCGAGGCCATGGTGCGCAAGGCGCCCCCGGGCACCAGCTATGTTATCGTCACCCACGATCATGCGCTCGATTTCCTCATCGCCCAGGAAGCGCTGGCCCGCCCCGACAGCCCCTATGTGGGCATGGTGGGCTCGCGCACGAAGCGGGCGAAATTCTCCAATTGGTTCGTGGAGCAGGGCGGGGAGCGGGCGGCGCTGGAGCGGCTGGTTCTGCCCATCGGGCGTCAGGGGCTTGGGGATAAGCGTCCGGCCGTTATTGCGGCACTGGCCGCAGCCGAGATTATGGTTCACATTGGGCATCGGGAAGCTGACACCGCAAAAGCGCATGCCCCCGACCAGAAGAGGGTGGCAATTGGACGCTAGCATTCCCTACCGGCTCGAATTGAGCGGCATCACCAAGCGCTTTCCCGGCGTCCTCGCCAATGACAATGTGAGTTTTGCCGTCAGGCCGGGCGAAATCCACGCGCTTCTGGGGGAAAACGGCGCCGGCAAGTCCACCCTGGTCAAGATGATCTACGGCATCATGCAGCCCGATAGCGGTGAAATCCGCTGGAACGGGCAGCCGGTCGTGGTGACCAATCCCAAGGCGGCGCGCAAGCTGGGAATCGGCATGGTGTTCCAGCATTTCTCGCTGTTCGAGGCGCTCACCGTGCTCGAAAACATCGCGCTGGGCATGGACGCCAAGATTCCGGCTCGCGAGCTGGAAGCGCGCATCCGCGAGGTCATGCAGGCCTATGGGCTGGCGCTCGATCCGCATCGCACCGTGGCGACCCTTTCGGTGGGCGAGCGGCAGCGCATCGAGATCGTGCGGGCCCTTCTGCTCAATCCGAGCCTGCTCATCATGGATGAGCCGACCTCGGTGCTCACCCCGCAGGAGGTGGAGCAGCTGTTCACCGTGCTGCGCCAGATCGCCGCCGAAGGCTGCTCGATCCTCTACATTTCCCACAAGCTGCATGAAATCAAAGCCTTGTGCGACACCGCCACCATTCTGCGCGGCGGGCGCCTGGTGGATATCTGCGATCCCAAAACCGAAACCAGCCGCTCCATGGCCGAAAAGATGATCGGCTCGGGCCTGAGGGATATCGTCAAGGCCGAGGGGCGCAGCTTCGGCGCGCCCAAGCTGGTGGTGAAGGGGCTGACCACCCACAAGCACGGCCATTTCGACGTGCCGGTGAGCGATGTGAGCTTTTCGGTGCGCGCCGGGGAAATCCTCGGCATTGCCGGGGTGGCGGGCAATGGGCAGAACGCTCTGCTCGACGCGCTGTCGGGGGAGGTGAATGGCGAACATGGCGACGCCATCACGCTGGACGGGCGGGCCATGGGCCTGATGAACACCACCGAACGCCGGCGGCAGGGCCTGTGCGCCGTGCCCGAGGAGCGCAATGGCCATGCGGCGGTGGGCGATTTCACCCTCAGCGACAATTCGGTGCTCACCGCCCGCGACCGCCTGGGCATGGTGGTGATGGGGCTGATCAATTCGGGCGCCGCCCAGACCTATACCGGCAAGGTGATCGCCGATTTCGCCGTCAAGGCGCTGGGGCCGGCCTCCACTGCTGGCTCGCTCTCCGGCGGGAACCTGCAAAAATACATCATGGGCCGGGAAATCCTGCAAAAGCCCTCGGTGCTGGTGGTGAGCCAGCCCACCTGGGGGGTCGATGCGGGCGCGGCGGCGGCCATCCACCAGGCGCTGGTCGATCTGGCGGCGGCGGGCTCGGCCATTGTCGTCATCAGCCAGGACCTGGATGAATTGCGCGCGCTTTGCGACACGCTGGCCGTCATCAATATGGGGCGGCTGAGCCCGGTGCGGGCGGTGGAGGATTTCAGCATCGAGGAAATCGGCCTGCTCATGGGCGGCGTTCACGGGGCGACGGAGGCCGCATGATGCAGTTGCGACTGGAAAAACGTCCCGAACCCTCGCGCCTCATGCTCTATCTGACGCCGGTTCTGGCGGTTCTGGCCACGGCGCTGGTGGGGGCGATCGTGTTCTCGCTGATCGGCTATAACGGCCTGGGGGCGGTGCGCGAGATTTTCGTCACCCCAATCGTCAACCCGCTCAAATGGCAGGACCTGGCGGTGAAATCCGCCCCGCTCATCATTATCGCGGTGGGCCTGGCCATCGGCTATCGCGCCAATGTGTGGAATATCGGCGCCGAGGGGCAATATATCCTGGGGGGGCTGGCGGCGACGGGCGTAGCGCTGCTGACGCGCGACTTTTCCGGGCCCTGGATCCTGCCGGCGATGATCCTGGCGGGGATGCTGGGCGGGCTGGCCTGGGCGGTGCTGCCGGCGCTGCTGCGCACCAAATTGCAGGTCAATGAAATCCTCACCAGCCTGATGCTCACCTATGTGGCCATCCAGTTGCTCAATTATCTGGTCATCGGGCCGTGGAAGGACCCGATGGGGTTCGGTTTTCCGCAGACGCGGATGTTCACCGCCGACCAGACGCTGCCCTTCATCATCCCGCGCACCATCGTGCATCTGGGCGTGCCCATCGCGGTCGTGGTGGCCGTGGCGGCGTGGTTCGTCATGGGCCGCTCGGTTTTCGGCTATCAGGTCAAGGTGGTGGGGGCGGCGCCCAATGCGGCGCGCTATGGCGGCTTTTCCATCAATCGCACCATCTGGCTGGCGCTGCTGACCAGCGGCGCGCTGGCCGGGCTGGCCGGGGTGCTGGAAGCCTCGGGCACTTTCGGGCGCATGGTGCCGTCCTTCCCCACCAATTACGGCTTCACCGCCATCATCGTCGCCTTTTTGGGCCGGCTTCATCCCATCGGCATCATCTTTGCCGGGCTGGCCATGGCGGTGGCCGTGGTCGGGGGCGAGGTGGCGCAGACCACCATCCAGCTTCCGGCGGCGGCGGTGGGCATTTTCCAGGCGATGATGCTGTTCTTCCTTCTGGCCAGCGACCTCCTGGTCCGCTACCGGGTGCGGGTGGTGGGCAAGCGTCCGGCGGAGGTCACCCCATGAATACCGATCTCATCATCCCCATCATCATCACCCTGATCGGCGCCTCCACCCCCATCCTCATCGCCGCTTTGGGCGAGCTGGTGGTGGAAAAAAGCGGCGTGCTCAACCTGGGCGTCGAGGGCATGATGCTGATCGGCGCGGTGATCGCCTTCGCGGTCACCTATACCACCGGAAACCCCTGGCTCGGC
>NZ_JAUCDN010000212.1:0-5772 GCF_034675085.1 Devosia sp. | reverse complement strand
CCATCGACGCCCATCGCCTGCTGCTGGAGCTTCATGTCGATGAAGCCGAGCTTGCCCGTCGCCGCGCCGCCTGGACGCCCCCTGCCCCGCGCTACACCAGCGGGGTCCTGGCCAAGTTCGCCGCCCTTGCCCGCCCCGCCGATGAAGGCGCTTTAAGCGGCTGATCCCCCAGCTCAATAGGAGAAACACATGAGCGATATCTGGCTTTCCACCCTCAAGACCGCGACCCCGCAGGAAGGGTTCGAGCTGGCCACCAAGCTGGCCCGCGTCGGCGTCAAGGCCACCCAGCCCTCCGCCGAAATCCGCGACAAGCTGCGTGCCGCCTATGAGCAGGACACCACCCAGCTTATCGCCTCCTCGCAGGTCATCGCCCTGCATTTCCAGACTGTCGCCGCCGCCAATAATTACTGGCGCGCCTGACGCGCCGTCAGGCTTCGACCAGCCGCAACAGGGCGCCCACGGCCACCCCATAGCCGGTGGCGCCCAGCCCTGCCATCACCGCATCGGCCCGCATGGACACATAGGAGCGGTGATAGATCGGCTCGCGCTTGTGGATGTTGGAGATGTGGAACTCGATCACCGGCCCCTCGAACATCTTGAGCGCGTCGAGCAGGGCCAGCGAGGTGAAGGTGAAGGCAGCGGGGTTGATGAGGATGCCGGCCGCTTCGTCAATGGCCTCGTGCACCCAGTCGATAAGCGCTTCCTCGCTGTTGGTCTGGCGGAAAACCACGGGTCTTTCGCCCGCGGCCTCCACGCAGATGGCCTCAACCTCGGCGAGCGTGGTGGTGCCGTAGATATGGGGCTCGCGCTTGCCCAGGCGGTTGAGGTTGGGGCCGTTCAGGACATAGATCGGCTTCATGGCGTGACCCCCGCATAGCCGAACAGGCGCGGCAGCCACAGCACGGTTTCGGGCACGAAGGTGAACAGCACCAGGGCGCCGATCATCGCCCACAAAAAGGGCATGACGTCCCCGATGATGGCGCGCATGGGCGAGCCCGAAATGCGCGTCATGATGAAGAGCAGCAGCCCATAGGGCGGGGTGATCAGCCCCAGCATGATGTTGACCACCGCCACCACGCCGAAATGCACCAGGTCGATCCCCAGCGCCTGCGCGGTGGGAATGAGCACGGGCACGATGACCAGCAGGATGGTGGTGCCTTCGAGCACGCAGCCCAGGATCAGCAGGATGATGTTGACGATGATCAGGAACAGCACCGGGCTGAGATCCCACGAGAGCAGGATGGCGCTGATGGTGCGGGGAATGTTCTCGATGGTCACCACATAGTTGAACACCAGCGCCCCGGCGATCAGCATGCCGATGGACGCCGTGGTCTTGGCGCTGAGCAGCACCGATCGATAGAGCTCGCCCGGCTTGACCGCACGGTAGAAGAGTGCCGAGACGATCAGCGCATAGGCGGCGGCGACGGCGGCGGCCTCGGTGGGCGTGGTGATGCCGCCATAGATGCCATACATCAGCACGATGGGCATGAAGAGCACCGGCAGGGCTTCCCAGGTCATGCGCGGCAGCTGGCGCACCGGCACCGGCGCTTCCACCGGAAAATTCTTCACCCGCGCCGTGACGGCGATCTGCACCATCATGATGCCGGCCATGATGAGGCCGGGAATGACCCCGCCCAGGAACAGGAAGCCGATGGAGGTATCGGCCACCAGCGCATAGAGCACCATGGGAATGGAGGGCGGGATGATGGGGCCTATGACGGCGGTGACGGCGGTAAGGGCCGCCGCGTAGCTGGGCGTGTATTTGCCGTCCTTGGTCATCATGTACTGCATCATCTTGCCCGAGCCGGCGGCGTCGGCGACGGCCGAGCCCGACATGCCGGCGAAGACGATGGATTGCAGCACGTTGACCTGCGCCAGCCCGCCGCGGAACCGGCCCACCAGCGCGTCGCACCATTTGAGCAGGCGTTCCGACAGGGTGCCCGAATTCATGATCTCGGCGGCCAGGATGAACAGCGGCACCGCCAGCATGATGTAGTTGGAATACATGCCGTTGAGGAATTGCTCGGCGGCGATGCCCATGTCCTGCCCGCGCATGAGCAGATAGAGGATGGAGCCGCAGATCATGGAGAGCCCCATGGGCAGGCCGAGAAAGGCCAGGAGCGTGATGAGCCCCAGCGCCAGGCCGAAAGCCAGAGAGATTGTCATATGCCCGAACTCGCCTTGGTGGGGTCGAACTCTTCGCTGCCCCTGCCCCACACGGCCTGCCAGCACAGATGGAGCTGGCGCACGATCATGGCGAGCGCGAAGACGCCGTAGATGGAATAGAGATAGTCGAAGCGGATCTTGAGATAGGCCGTCTTTTCCACCTTCATGAAGGCGATGTAGTCGATGACCGCCGGCAGCGAGATGGTGAACAGCGCCACCAGCGTCAGGCTGCTGGCCACGATCATGGCGCGGCGGATATTCGGAGTGACGGCGCTGTAGAGGATGTCGAAGCGGATTTCCTCGCTGTCGCGCACGACGAAGGCGGTGCCGAACAGCACCATCCACAGCCACATCACCACGCTGATCTCATGCGTCCAGCCGATCGGCAGGTTGAGCAGGTAGCGGAAGACGATCTGGACGATGAAGACGATGAACATGGTCGCCAGCATGGCGGCGAGCAGGTTTTCGGCGCGGGCATAGAGCCACTGGCCGGCGGAATGCAGGATTGGGGGCATGTATGGGGCTCCAGGGTCGCGGGGCATCGGCGGGCCGGCGGCGCGGACGAAAAAGGCGGCGCTTGCGGGCGCCGCCCCCAGCTCAGAGCTTAGAGCGCGTTGATGCGGTCGACCACGCCTTCGGGCCAGTCCTTGGCCAGGTCGGATTCGAGATATTTCTGCTGCGCATAGGCGCGGAAGGCAGCAAGGTCCGGCTCATAGACGTTCAGGCCCGCGCTCTTGAAGCGCTCCATCAGCTCGGCCTCGCGCTTCAGGTGCTCGTTCTGGCTGAAGTCGATCGCCACGTTGGCGGCCTCCTGGAAAGAAGCCTGCTGCTCGGGCGACATGGCGTCCCAGCTGGCCTTGTTGATGACCAGCAGGTCGAAGCCGACGAGGTGCGAGGTGAGCACAACCTGCTTCATCACCTCGTAGAACTTCATGTTCTCGACATTGGGAAGCGGGTTGTCCTGGCCGTCGATGGCGCCCGTCTGCAAGCCCGTATAGACCTCGGCATAGGCCATGGGCGTGGGATTGGCGCCGATGGCGGTGCCCAGGAACTGCCAGGCATCGCCCCCCGGCATGCGCAGCTTGATGCCGGCCATGTCGGCGGGCGTGGTGATCTTCTTGTCGTTGATGAGGCCGACCTGGCGGGCGCCGAAATAGGTCGGGCCGAGAATATGGATGCCCAGTTGCTCCTCGGCCATCTTCTTGAATTCCCCCCCGACATCGCTGTCGAAGAAGGTGCGCAGATGCGCCGCGTCGCGGAAGAGATAGGCCGAGGTCAGCACCGACCAGGCCGGAATCTGGTTGGAAATATCCTGCGGGGCGATATTGCCCATTTCCAGGTTGCCGCGCTGCAAGGCCACCAGCTCGGTGCCCTGCTTGAACAGGTTGCCGCCCAGATAGGTTTCGATGGTGAAGTCATCGGCCACCTGCGAGGCGAGCAGCTTCATCATCTCCGCCCGGATGTCCTGCTCGGAAAACACGGCCGAGAAGCGCAGGGCCGGCTTGTCCTGCGCCAGGGCGGGGAATGCCGCCGCCAGCAGGATGCCGCCGACCAGGAGCGCGCGGCGGGAAAGTGAGATCGTCATGGATGGTCCTCCCTTGAGCGCCAGGCGCCCGTTGTTACGCGCCGGATTGACCGGAAAACCGCCTTGCGCTTTTCGACCCGGCTCGAGCCGGCAGCCTCCCGCCACCGGTCGAAGCGCACTTTGTACGAAACAGTTCGTCCATGTCAATGCAAGCTCCGGCGCAAAAATCCGCCTGCATTGTTTTTATCTCATGATTGGTTATATATCAGATGATTTTGATTATACCAGACGCCAAATCATGCCCGACACCCTCCCCTCCGCGCCCACCATCGGTGAAGCCACCTATCTCCGGCTCAAGCAGGACATCATCGCCTGCACCCTGATGCCGGGGCATAAGCTGCGTCTCGAAGCGCTCAAGGAGCAGTACGAGGCCGGCATCAGTACGCTGCGGGAGATCCTCAACCGGCTCGCCAGTGAATCGCTGGTGGTGGCCGAGGGACAAAAGGGGTTCGCGGTGGCGCCGGCCACGGCGCAGGATCTGCGCGAGATCGCCGATCTGCGGTTGCTGCTCGAAAGCCATGCGCTGGAGCTTTCCTTTGCGCGCGGCGATCTCGATTGGGAAGGCCGGGTGGTGGCGGCTCACTACAAACTGGCGGCCACCGAGCGCAAACTGCTCGCGGGGCAGGAAAGGCACACCATCAACTGGGTGCGGTATGACTTCGCCTTTCACAACGCGCTGATCTCGGCCTGCGGCTCGCGGGTGCTGCTCGACATGCACGCCTCGGTTTTCGACCGCTTCCTGCGCTATCACATGCTGGGTGCCAGTTTCCGGGGCAAGGGCGTGGTGGACGATCACAAGGCGCTTTTCGAGATAGCCCTCAAGCGCGACACCGCCGGCGCCCTGGCCATGCTCGCCAGCCACGTCAATCGCGGCGTCGCGCACGTCCTCTCCACCGGCCGGCTCGACCCGGCATAGCTGGGTACAACCGGAGACTGGGTGGCATGGCAGAGCGCCCAAGGGCCTCCTGTCTATGCGTATGCGAAGTAGGCTGACCAGCAACAGATATGGTGGGAGCAAAACTGTTTCACAGTTTTGCCGGGAGCGCTCCGGCAGGCGCGACGGAAGACATCGGAATATCGATTTCGATCCTCAGTCCATCTGCTTCCCAGTATCGGTTTACCGTCCCTTGCATCTGCCCCTCCACCATCAGGGCGAGGAGCCTTGACCCGAAGCCACGTTTAGCGGACGGCTCGTCGGTCGCAGGTTTTCCGGTTTCCTTCCAGCTTGCCTTAAGGCGCTCGCCTTCCAAACGTGTCGTCAATCGAACATGACCAGTGGGGACCGAAAGCGCGCCATGTTTGGCGGCGTTGGTGGCAAGCTCATGGAAAATCAACGCAAAGGATGTCGCGGCGCCTTCGCCGAACTGGATATCCTGCCCCTCGAACGACAGGCGCGAGGTTTGACTACCCGAATAGGGACTGAGGAGGCTTTGCAGCAGCGAATGAAGGGTCTGCGCCGGCAGAACTCCGGGCGTGGGGCGCACGAAATCATGGGCCGTGCTGAGCGCCGCAATCCTAGCGGCGAGGTCAGCCGTATAGGAGTTGATATCGCGGGCAGAGCGGGCCGACAAGTTGATCAACGCGCCAAATACCGCGAACAGGTTCTTAATGCGATGGTTGAGTTCGTGCGCGATGATTTCTCGCTCGGCAGCGATTAACCTGCTTTCATGGATGTCTGTGCTGGTCCCGAACCAGCGGGTGATCTGGCCGTCACCATCCTCTTGAGGCATGGCCATCACCCGAAGCCATCGATACTCGCCGCTGCGATGACGGAAGCGGTATTCGATGTCGTACGCCTCTCCCGTTGCAAGCGCCCTGTCCCAGGCGTCGAATACGCGCTCCCTGTCGTCAGGATGGATCAGATTTCTCCAGATATCATTGTCCGGTGCAGCCGGATCCAGGCCGGTGAAGTCGTACCATCTGCAGCTGAAATAATCATGCTGCCCATCGCCGCCTGAACTCCAAATGTGTTGATTGTCGCCAGGAACTGACCCGGGATTGTCATTGAGAAGTGACCCGGT
>NZ_JAUCDN010000211.1:0-5802 GCF_034675085.1 Devosia sp. | reverse complement strand
GGGCGCGTCAGCGTCAATTTCGACACCACCCAGCCGCAGCTGACGCTGAGCGTGGACCGCTCCCGGGCCGATGCGTTGGGCATAGATATCAATGGCTTGGCTACCACCATGCAGGCGATGATCGATGGCGCCAAGGTGGGCAATGTCTTTGTCAACGACACGTCCTATTCGGTGCGCATGGTCTCCACCACCAATCCGGTCAACGATCCGCGCGATCTGGAAACGCTGTTCGTGCGCACCGGCGACGGGCGCTATGTGCCCATGTCCACCATCGCCACAATCACCGAAGCAGCGGTGCCGCCCTCGCTGCGCCGTGAGGGACAGCGCCGCGCGGTCAGCGTTTCGGCGAGCCTGGAGGAAGGGCTGGCACTGGGCGATGCCTATGCCGAGCTCCAGCGCATCGCCACCCCGCTCCTGCCGGAGGGAAGCTCCATCCTGCCGCTGGCGGAGGCCAAGACGCTGGGCGATGCCAATGCCGCGCTTTTCGTGACTTTCGGCTTTGCGCTGGTGATTATCCTGCTGGTCCTGGCGGCGCAATTCGAGAGCTTCTGGAGCGCCATCATCGTCATGACCACGGTGCCTTTCGGCATCGCCGCCGGGCTCTATGCCATCCTGGTCAGCGGAGGAAGTCTCAATATTTTCAGCCAGATAGGGCTGGTCCTGGTGGTCGGCATCATGGCCAAGAACGGTATCCTGATCGTCGAATTCGCCAACCAGCTGCGCGATCGGGGCCGATCGGTGCGGGAGGCGATCGAGGAGGCGTCCAATATCCGGCTCAGGCCGGTGATGATGACCATGATCGCCACCATTATCGGCGGGGTGCCGCTGGTTCTGGCCTCCGGAGCGGGCGCCGAGGCTCGGGCGGCGTTGGGCTGGGTGATCGTGGGAGGGCTGTCTTTCGCTGCAATTTCAACGCTTTACCTCACCCCGGTCGCCTATCTGCTGCTGGCCCGTTTTTCCAAGCCCAAGGTGGAGGAAGAGGCCCGGCTGGAGCAGGAACTGGACGCGGCGCTGGGCGAGCCGGCGCCTGCCGAATGAGGGCAGCAGCCCGGCCGGGAGCGTCGCATCTGGCCCGTTTGCGCTAACGGACTGCTAGCATCGAGCGTCACCGATCGTCGCGTTTGGAGCGCATGGCGGTGATGGTGCTGCCGAGCGAGGCGAGGATGATGGCAAAAATGCCGCCGCTCTGGAGCGGACCGAGCGTCTCGCCCAGGATGAGCAGGCCGGACAAGGCGGCCAGAGCCGGCTGGGCGCTCATCAGGATGGAAAACAGCCGCGCCGGGATATGGGGCAGGGCGCGCATGTCGAGCGCATAGGGAATGGCGCTGGAGAGCAGCGCCACGGCGAGCCCGATGGGCCAAATGGCCGGATCGAGCAGCGCCGGGCCGGCGGTGGCGATGCCGAAGGGCAGGGTGAGGAGCGCGGCGATGGAGACGCCCAGCGCGGTGATGTGCGGGCCGCCACCGGTGCCGGCCTTTTGCCCGAAGACGATATAGCCGGCCCAGCAGGCCCCGGCGCAGAGCGCCAGCGCGACACCCACCGGATCGAGCGGGCCGCTGAAATGGCCCAGCGGCAGCAGCAGGCCCAGCCCGAGCACGGCCAGCACGATCCAGATGAAATCGAGCGGGCGGCGCGAGCCGGCCAGCGCCACGGCCAGCGGTCCGGTAAATTCGAGCGCCACGGCGACGCCCAGCGGAATGGTGACCAGCGCGGCATAAAAGAACAGGTTCATGGCGCCCATGACCAGGCCGTAAAGCAGGACGGCCCGCCATTGGGCAGCGTCGAGCCTGTAGCGCCAGGGGCGGAACAGGGCCAGCAGCACCAGCGCCGCCAGGGTAAGGCGCAGCGTGGTGGCGCCGGCGGCGCCGACGGCGGGAAACAGCATCTTGGCAAAGGACGCCCCGGTCTGGGTGAAGACCATGGCGAGGATGACGAGGCTGACAGGCAGAAGAACCGATTGGGGCCGCACGGCAATGGCTTTCGGAAGGGCGGGCTGGGTTTAGCAGGCCGCTGGGGCGGCGTCACCGGGGATTGTTCGCGGTGGGGAGGGGACGGCTTTGCCCGCCCTCGACGCTTGACCGGAACGGCGATGCGCTTTAGCGCTAGCGGGGCGGGAACAAAGGGAGAATGAAAATGCAGGGACGCTATCGGTGCGCGCCGCGCGGGCGGAGCCATGCTGCGTCTTGCGGGGAGGGGCGCAATGGTGACTGACTTTGTCATTTCCCCACCGCCGCAGGTGGCCTTGCCGGTGGCGGGCGGCGGACGCTTTCCGGTGCGGCGGCTTTATTGCGTGGGCCGGAACTATGCCGAGCATGTGCGCGAGATGGGCAATGATCTGCGCGAGCCGCCATTCTTTTTCGGCAAGCCGGCCGATGCGATCGTCATCGATGGCGGCGGGGTGCCCTATCCCAGCCATACCCATGACCTGCACCACGAAATCGAGCTGGTGGTGGCCATCGGCACCGGGGGCAACTCCATCCGGGCCGACCTGGCGCTGGAGCATGTCTATGGCTATGCCGCCGGGCTCGACATGACGCGGCGCGATCTGCAGGCGGCGGCAAAGGCGGCGGGGCGGCCCTGGGACATGGCCAAGGGGTTCGACCATTCCGCGCCCATCGGGGTGCTGGCGCCCGCGCGGCTGATCGGCCATCCCGGCAAGGGCGCCATCACGCTGTCGGTGAACGGGGTCGAGCGGCAGCGGGGGGACCTGCAAGAGCAGATCTGGAGTGTGGCCGAAACCATCGCCTATCTGTCGACGCTGGTGGCGCTGCGGCCCGGCGACCTGATCATGACCGGCACGCCATCGGGGGTGGGGCCGGTGGCGCGCGGCGACGTGCTGGAAGGGCATATCGCGGGCGTGGGCGGCGTGAGCGCGACCATTTCATGACCATCTGGTCGCCCCAGCAGGATAGCGCGCTCAAGGCGGTTTCGGCCTGGCTAAAGGACCGCGACGGCCCGCAGGTGTTCCGCCTGTTCGGCTGGGCCGGCACCGGCAAGTCGACGCTGGCCGTGCATCTGGCCCAGGACGTGCGCAATGTGAAATTCGCCGCCTTCACCGGCAAGGCGGCGCTGGTGATGCGCAAGCGCGGCTGCAAGGGCGCCCAGACCATCCACAGCCTGATCTATACGCTGGTGAGCGAAAAGGACGGCGAGCCGCGCTTCGTGCTCGACGATGAAAGCGCGGCCGCCGATGCCGATCTCATCGTCATCGACGAGGTGTCCATGGTGGACGAGCAGCTGGGCAGGGACTTGCTCTCCTTCGGGGTCAAGGTGCTGGTGCTGGGCGATCCGTTCCAGTTGCCGCCGGTGCAGGGGGCGGGGTTCTTCACCGCCGACGAACCCGATTTGATGCTGACCGAAATCCACCGCCAGGCGGCGGACAACCCCATCATCCATCTGTCCATGCAGGTGCGCGAGGGCGGCTTTCTCGAACGCGGCCGCTATGGCGAATCCATCGTGGTGGGGCGCGAGCAGGTGGAGCGCAACGCCGTGCTGGAGGCCGACCAGGTGCTGGTGGGGCGCAACAAGACGCGGCTGCAATATAATGACCGCTTACGCGAATTGAAGGGCCTGCCCTTCCACGAGCCGGTGGAGGGCGACCGCATGGTGTGCCTGCGGAACAATCCGCGCAAGCGCCTGCTCAACGGGCAAATCTGGTATGTGACCGAGGTGCTCAAGCGTTCCAACGGCAAATATACGCTGATGCTGGGAGCCGACGAGGGCAAGGGCGAAGCCAAGGTGCTTACCCACAAGGCGTTCTTTTCGGGGGAAGAGGAAAGCCTCTCCTGGCCGGAGCGCCGGCAGTTCGACGAATTCACCTTCGGTTATTGCCTGACCGTGCACAAGGCGCAGGGCAGCCAGTGGGACAATGTCTATCTGTTCGACGAAAGCTTCGTTTTCCGCGAGGAGCGGGCGCGCTGGCTCTATACCGGCATCACGCGGGCGGCCGAGCGGATCACGGTGGTGAGCTAGGGGGGCTGCTTTCCCCAATCCTTCCCACTCCCCGGTGTCATCCCGGCGAAGGCCGGGATCCATATCCGCATGTTACCCCTGCCACCGGATTCGGGGTTGGCCTTCAGCATGGATTCCGGCCTGCGCCGGAATGACAGGTGGGTGGGGAGGGGGCGGATAAAGAAAGATCGATACGTGTTTCCGAGTATGCACCCCACCACTGGCGCTGCACATGGGCAGCGCTGGCGGATGGGGGCGGCCACAGTTCAGACAAACTTGGCCCGCCCAATCGGGCCTGGGGGTCAGGGGAGCGCAATTGCGTATCGCAGGCGTCGCACCCGCAATCTTGAGGCCCGGAGGCGCCGATGAATCCTGATCTTTCTGTTTTGCCGACGCTGGCCGCAAGCGTGGTGCTGGCCTTTGCGCTGGGGCTGGGGGCCAATCGGCTGCGGCTGTCGCCGCTGATCGGCGTGGTGCTGGCGGGCCTGCTCATGGGGCCGCATCTGCCGGGGCCGGCGGTGGACCCGCTGCTGGCGCGGGGCCTCTTGGAATTGGGAGCGGTGCTGGTGCTGTTCGGGCTGGGGCTGGATTTTCCGCTGAGCGCCATTGGCCGGCTGCGGTTGCCGGCGCTGGCCGGGGCTGCGGCGCAATTCCTCCTTGTCGCGGCGCTGGGCGCGGGGCTGGGCCTGCTGCTGGGCTGGGACCATACCGCCAGCCTGCTGCTGGGCCTGGCGCTGGCCGCCGCCTCGGGGGCGCTGGCCCAGGATGCGTGGCGGCAGGCCCGGAGCCTGGACTGGCCCCAGCATCTGGCGACGGGCTGGCTGGCCCTGCTCAACCTGGCCGTGCTGGTGGTGCTGGTGATGGTGGTGGCGCTGGCCGCGCCGCAGGGTTTTTACGATCCCTTCGCGTCGCTGGTGGCGCGCTTGGGCGGCGGCCCGGTGGACCCCGTCTGGGTGGGGGTGCTGACGCTGGTCAAGCTCGCCGCCTTTGCCGGGGCCATGCTGGCGCTGGGGCGGCGGGTGGTCCCCTGGCTCATCCATCGCGGGCTGGAGCTGGGGCACAAGGGGCTTTATCGTCTCGGGGTGGTGGCGCTGGCCCTGGCGCTGGCGCTGGGCATAGCGGCGCTGTTCGGGCTGCCGCTGGCGCTGGGGGCGCTGCCGGCGGGCATGATGTTTGCCGAGGATGGGCGCGGGCGGCGCGCGGCGCGCGAAACCCTGCCGCTGCGCGAGGCTCATGCGGCGCCGTTCTTTCTCGGGCTGGGGCTGATGTTCGACCCCGGCGTGGTGCTGCGCGAGCCGCTGGCGGCGCTGGGCGTGCTCGCCATCCTCATCGTCATCCGCCCCATGCTGGTGCTGGCCCTCGCCCGGCTGTTGCGCCAGCCGGCCGGGGTGGCGGGGAGCCTCGCCGCAGGGCTGGGGCCGATCGGGGAAATCTCGGTGGTGCTGGCGGGGCTGGGCGTGGCGCTGGCGCTGATGCCGGAAAAAGGGCTGGAGCTGGTGCTGGCGGGGGCGGCGCTGTCGGTGGTTTTGACGCCGCTGCTGGCGCTGGCGGCGGGGCGGTTCTGGCCGCAAAGCGACCCGGCGGGCGAGGCCGGCCCTGAAAGGGTTGCCGAGCCGGTGGCCGAGGCGGCGCCGGTCGAGCCGCGCCTGCCGGCCGGCGACAATCTGCTCGCCGCGGCGGGGGGGATGCCGGTGCTTATCCCCATGCCGGCGGCAACCGAGGCAGCTCAGGATGAAAAAGCCCCCGAAGCGGAGCCGCAAGCGTTGACAGCGGCGGCGGCTGAGGCTCTGCTTGTTTCCGAAGCCGAAGCCGAAGCCGAAGCCGAAGCCGAAGCCGAAGCCGAAGCCGAAG
>NZ_JAUCDN010000210.1:0-5825 GCF_034675085.1 Devosia sp. | reverse complement strand
ATGTTTCGAGTTGATCCCAAGCAGGCCGTATTGGACCACGCATCACGGCAGGCGGAAACGGGGCGGCGCCTTTCCAGGCCGGCCGAGGCCATCATCGCCCTGCCCGTGGAGAGCAATATTTCGGGGGCCGTGGTCTGCGGCATTGCCCAGGCGGTGGAAGCCCTGCTGCTGGCGGCACTGGGCTATGGCATTTATGCCTATTATGTCGAACTGGGGCAGCCGGCCTTCTATATTCCGGTGATCCTGGCGTCCTGCCTGCTGGCCAATATCCTGTTCAACGCGGCGCGTACGCATCGCATCAGCGCCTATCGCACCCTGTTCAACCAGATCGGCCGCGTCCTTGTGGCCTGGACGGTGGTGATAACGGTCCTGACCCTGGGCATTTTCTTTCTCAAGGCGGCGGACCTGTTCTCGCGCGTCTGGCTGGTCAGCTGGTATATCGGGGGCAGCGCCCTGCTCGTCGCCTATCGCCTGGCCCTGCGCGCCCTGGTATGGCGCTGGACCGAACAGGGCCGCCTGCGGCGGCGCACCGTCATCGTCGGGGGCGGCAAGGACGCCGAAGCGCTGATCGAGCAGATCCATGCCAGCGCCCGCAACGACATCAGCCTGCTCGGCCTGTTCGACGACCGGGTCGACGATCGTTCGCCCGACACGGTTTCGGGCTATCCCAAGCTGGGGCGCGTGGCCGATCTCATCGAATTTGCCCGCCGCACGCCGGTGGACCTGGTGCTCGTCTCGATGCCGCTATCGGCAGAGACGCGTGTTCTGGCCATGCTCACCCAGCTCTGGGTGCTGCCGGTGGACATTCGCCTGTCGGCGCATATGAGCAAGCTCAAATTCACCAACCGCGCCTATTCCTATGTCGGGGACGTGGCCGTGTTCGACATGGCCGACCGTCCGATTTCGGACTGGAACCTGGTCTTCAAATGGCTGTTCGACAAGGTGGTGGCGCTGGTGGCGCTGGTGCTGCTCTCGCCCGTCATGCTGGTCGCCGCCATTGCCATCAAGCTGGAAAGCAAAGGGCCGGTGTTCTTCATGCAGAACCGGCATGGCTTCAACAACGAGCTGATCCGTATCTATAAATTCCGCTCGATGCGCACCGACATGCTGGATCAGGGCGCCGCCAAGCTGGTGACGCGCGGCGATCCGCGCGTGACGCGCGTCGGCCGGTTCATCCGCAAGACCTCCATTGACGAGCTGCCGCAACTGCTCAACGTGCTCAAGGGGGAACTCTCGATCGTGGGGCCGCGCCCGCATGCGCTCGAGGCCAAGGCCGACAACAAGCTCTATTACGAGGCCGTGGAAGGCTATTTTGCCCGCCACCGGGTCAAGCCGGGCATGACCGGCTGGGCCCAGATCAATGGCTGGCGCGGGGAAACCGACACCATCGACAAGATCATGCAGCGCGTGAACCACGACCTCTACTATATCGAGCATTGGTCAATCCTGTTCGATCTCTACATCGTGCTGATGACGCCGGTGTCGATGGTTTCCAAGAATGAGAACGCCTACTGAGCGAGGGCAAGGGCCTTCGCCGGGCGCATCAGCTCCACAGGTTCCCGCGAAGATAGCGCTCGGCCAATTGCACGGTGCCTTCGGCATAGCCGGGCATATGCTGCTGGGCCAGAGCGGTTTCGACATGCGAGCCGATCCAGGCCAGCAGCGCCATGCGCCGCAGCATGATCATGGCGTCGATGGCGGCGAGGTCTTCGGCGCCCAGCGGGCGGATGGCCTGGTAGCCTTGCAGCCACCGGGCCTTGAGCCCCGGAATCATCGGGCTGGTCTCGTGGAAGGAAATGGCGGCGGCGAAATCGTAGGCGAACCAGCAAAAGCCGCAATCGTCGAAATCGATCAATGTCAGCCTGTCGCCGTCGACCAGAAGATTGCCCAGCCGCATATCGGCATGGATCAGCCCATAGCGGTCCGGTCCCACCCCGTAATCGGCCAGACGCAGCCAGAGCGTGGCATCGAGCCGGTCGAGAATCGGCCGATTCTGGGCATTGACGCCGGGTGATACCCGCCAGTCGCCCCATAGCCCGTCGGCATCCAGAATCGTCGCCGCCTCCCACACCTGGCGCTTGAAGCCCGGCGGCTTGCGCCAGTCGCCGACATGGTTGTGCAGGGTCGCGGCATAGCCGCCCAGCTTGAAGAAGATATCGCCCAGGTCGCCGTCAGGCGTCGGTTCGCTGCCGGCGATATGGTGGAACAGCACCACCATCTGCTCACCCTCGGGGCCATCGAAGCATTGCAGCAGCTTGCCGTCGCGCCCCGGCACCGGCTCGGGAATCGGCAGATCGGTATCGCGACGCAAGGCCATCAGCCAGGCCAGCTCGCTTTCGATGCTCAGGCTAGACTGGTAACCGTCCCGATGCACGCGCAGGGTGTAGAGGCGGCCCGAGGGCGTCTCGATCAGGAAGGTCTGATTTTCCGAATGGTTGATGAGACGGGCCGAGCCGTGCTCGAGTTCGGACCACATCGACAGGGCCGGCTCTATTTCCCGCGCCGACAACGGCATCGGCAGGCTCCCCCACTGATGGCGCTGCGCCGCAGAAGGCTCATCGCCTCGCCCTGGTCAGAATTAATGGTCGGAGCGGCCGGATTTGAACCGACGACCCTTTGTCCCCCAGACAAATGCGCTACCAGGCTGCGCTACGCCCCGACTGCCGGGGTACATAAGGAAACGGGGCATGGGAGGCAAGCCCTAAAAACGCCTGCGTCTTCAACTCGCGCTGATTTCACAGCTTTTGCTGCCTGCCGGCCCGCGTCGCCAGCCAGCACACGATAGAGCCGGCGCAGACCATGACCGTTCCCTGCCAGAACGGCAGGGAGAGCGGCGTCGCCAGCACCATCGCGGCAAAGGCCGCCGAAAGCACCGGCACGAAATAGGAGGCTCCGGCCAGGACGGTCATATTGCCGTGCAGAACGCCGAAATTCCACGCCGCATAGCCGAAGGCCATGGCGGCGGAAGCCAATGCCAGCGGCAGCAGGCTGGGCAGGGTAAAGACCGGTGCCGGCTCACCGCCGGCGAGGAATTTGATCCACAGCGCCCCCGCGGTGAGGGCGAAGAAAAGCGTGATGCCATTGCGACCCTGGGCGTGCCGGGCGGTCACCACGGAATAGGCGGCCCAGATCAGCGCACCGACAAAGGCCAGCCCATAGCTCAGCGGATTGTGGCGGATATTGGCGATGATGGCGGCGGGGTCTATGCCCCGGTCTCCGGCGAGAACCCAGCAGATGCCGATCATGGAGAGGGCGATGCCGGGGATGATCCAGCCATTGGCGCGCTGGCCGTTGAAAAGGATCGCGGCAACCAGGGTGAAGGTGGGCCAGAGGTAGTTGACCATGCCCACCTCGATGGCCTGCTGCGAGTTGCCGGCGTAGCCGATGGAGAGCGAGAGGCAGAGCTCATAGGAAACGAAGAGCAGGCTGCCCACGATGAGATAGGGGCGCGGAAAGCGCCGGATATCGGGCCAGCCGACCGTCGCGACCAGAAGCAGGCAGGCCAGAGAATAGATCAGCGCGGCGCCGCCGGTCGCCCCGAACTGCACGGACACCATGCGGATGAGCCCGACGACGAGGCTCCAGAGCAGCACGGCCGACAGCCCGATCAGGGTGGCGTTGCGCCCGCTCCGAATGCCGATCGTTCCCGCCATGACTGCTCTCCGAATTGGGGCGGCCCCGTTGCCGTCTGCGCCGATGCATCTGTCTGCGCCCGGACAGGCAGGCCCATAGGCTTTGCGTGGAGAAAAACAAGCGCAATTTCCTCCCGAAAACGGGTTGCTCTTGGCCTGCGCGCCAGTTAGGCAAAGAAACCAATACTTTGCCGGAGCCTTTTCGCCCTACGATGCAGACCGACATCGCCCTCACCGTCATTTGCACCCTGCCCTTTCTGGCCAGCTTCATCGCGGTGGCCATGCCCGCAGGGGCGCGAAATGGTGAAGCCTGGCTTTCGGGAACCGTGGCGGCGATCTGCCTGCTCCTCACCGCACTGATCTTTCCGCAGGTGTCGAGCGGCGGCGTGGTGGAACAGACCATCCAGTGGATTCCCACGGCAGGGCTCGACCTGGTCTTCCGCATGGATGGTCTGGCCTGGCTTTTCTGCGTGCTCATCACCTTTATCGGCCTGCTGGTGGTGCTTTACGCGCGCTACTACATGTCGCCCAAGGATCCGGTGCCGCGCTTCTATGCGCTGCTGCTGGCCTTCATGGGCGCCATGCTGGGGCTGGTGCTTTCGGGCAATATCATCCAGCTCGCCGTGTTCTGGGAGCTGACCAGCCTCGTCTCCTTCCTGCTCATCGGCTACTGGTATCACCGCGGCGAGGCGCGCGACGGCGCGCGCATGGCGCTGATCGTCACCGGCTCGGGCGGGCTGGCGCTGTTCGTGGCGCTGATGCTGATCGGCCATATCGTGGGCAGCTATCGTCTCGACGACGTTCTGGCCTCGGGTTCGCTCATCGTGGAGCATCCGCTCTATCCGGTGACGCTGGTGCTGTTCCTGCTCGGCGCCTTCACCAAGAGCGCACAGTTTCCCTTCCAGTTCTGGCTGCCCAACGCCATGACGGCGCCGACCCCGGTGTCGGCTTATCTGCATTCGGCCACCATGGTGAAGGCCGGCGTCTTCATCATGGCGCGCTTCTGGCCGGTCATGTCCGATTCCCAGCTCTGGTTCTGGCTGGTCACCTATACGGGGCTGGTGACGCTGATCTTCGGAGCCTATACGGCGCTGTTCCAGCGCGACCTCAAGGGTCTTCTGGCCTATTCCACCATCAGCCATCTGGGGCTCATCACCACGCTTTTGGGCATGGGCTCGCCGCTGGCGGCGGTGGCGGCGATCTTCCACATCGCCAATCATGCCACTTTCAAGGCCTCGTTGTTCATGGCCGTGGGCATCATCGACCACGAAACCGGCACGCGCGACGTGCGCAAGCTGAGCGGGCTGCGGCGCTACATGCCCTTCACCGCCACTCTGGCAATCATCGCCAGCGGCGCCATGGCCGGCGTACCGCTGCTCAACGGCTTCCTCTCCAAGGAAATGTTCTTCACCGAGACGGCCGAATTCGATCCCAACGTCTTCGTCAACCTGTCCCTGCCCATTGGCGCGACACTGGCCGGCATGCTGAGCGTGGCCTATTCGATCAAGTTCGTCCATGGCGTGTTCTTCGGCCCGCCGCCGACCGAGCTGGAAACCGAGCCGCACGAGCCACCCGCTCTGATGCGCCGCCCCATCGAATTGCTGGTCATCGTCTGCCTGGCGGTTGGCATCATTCCCGGCATCACCATCGGCCCGTTCCTGGCGGCGGCGGTCATGGCCACGCTGGGGCCGGAAACGCCCTATTACAGCCTCTCGATCTGGCATGGCTTCAACCTGCCGCTGGTCATGAGCTTCATTGCCTTGGTGGGCGGCGCCATCATCTATATCCCCTATTACCGGCGCCTTCGGAATGTCGATGGCGTGCCCGGCCTGCGGGGATTGCGCGGCCAGCGCATTTTCGAGCGCCTGCTCATCACCGCCACCAATCGCTGGGCCCGAAAGATCCTTCAGATCTGCGGAACCCAGCGGCTGCAACCGCAGATTTTTCTCGTCCTCGCCATCGCCCTGGGGGCCGGCGTGGTGGCGGGCTGGGCCCGTCTCGGGGGGCTGGGCCTGCCCAGCGCCTTCGACCCGGTATTGGGGCTGGTCTGGCTGATGGGGGGCATCAGTGCCATTGCGGCGGCCTATCAGGCCAAGTTCCACCGGCTGGCGGCGATGATCCTGATGGGCGGCGCGGGTCTCGCCACCTGCCTCACCTTCGCCTGGTTCTCCGCGCCCGATCTGGCGCTGACCC
>NZ_JAUCDN010000209.1:0-5854 GCF_034675085.1 Devosia sp. | reverse complement strand
CGCTGACCCGCCCGAACCCCCACCCTCGGCCCCGCCCCACAAGGGGGAGGGAGGCGACGGGGCCGGTTCAACAGAACAATCAATCCTAGTGGAGCGGCCATGCTCAGCGCCATTCTTACCGGCCTCGTCCTGGGGGGCACCTATGCCCTGGTGGCGATGGGCCTGACGCTGCAATATGGCGTCGCGCGCATCATGAACCTGGCCTATGGCGACATCATCATCGCCGCCAGCTTCGGCGCGCTGGTGCTGTTCACCGGCCTGGGCATCAATCCGCTGCTGGCCATGGTGGTGATCCTGCCCGCCAGCTTCGCGCTCAACTGGGTGATCTATGCGGTGATGTTGCAGCCGCTGGCCCGGCGCTCGAAAGATCGGGGACGGCTGGAGGGCGATTCGATCCTGGCCACCTTCGGGCTGCTGTTTCTCATCCAGGGCATCGCCCTGGTGATCTTCGGAGCGGGCTTCCAGAACTACAGCTTCCTGGCTGGGCCGGTGACGATATTGGGCACCACCATGCAGCTCAACCGCGTGCTGGCCTTCGCCCTGGCGCTGGCCCTGGGGCTGGGTCTTTACCTGCTGCTCAACCGCACGCGTTTCGGCACGGTGATCCGCGCAGTCGCCGCCAATCCAGCCTCGGCGCCGCTGGTGGGGATCAATGTCGATGCCGTCGCCCGCTTCGCCTTTGCGCTGGGCGGGGCGCTAGCCGCCGCCGGGGGCGTGGTGGTGTCGATGTATCTGACCTTTTCAGCGACGATGGGCGTGGTCTTCACCATGAAGGCGCTGATCGTGGTCATCATGGGGGGCGTGGGCAATCTGCTGGGGGCGCTGGTCGCCGGGCTGCTTCTGGGGCTGGTGGAGACCATGGTCGCCAGCTTCATCGATCCGGGGCTGACGCTGGCGGCCACCTATCTGTTGTTTCTCGCCGTGCTCGTCATCCGCCCGCAGGGCCTGTTCGGAAAGGCCGCGCGATGAAACTCCTGCTCGCCCTGCTCATCTTCGCCGCGCTGGCCTTCGTGCCCTTTTTCGCCGACCCCTACCCGCTCGGGCTGATGATCGGCATCCTCGGCTATGGCGTGCTGGCCACCGCCTGGGCGCTGTTTTCCGGGCCGACGCGCTACATCTCGCTGGCCACGGTCGCCTTTTTCGGGCTCGGCGCCTATAGCGTGGCAGTGCTGGGCGACGTGCTGCCCTATCCGCTGGTGCTGGTATGCGCCGCCGGAGTGGGGCTGGTTCTGGCGCTGATCGTGGGGCTGGCGACGCTGCGGCTGGCGGGGATCTATTTCGTCATCTTCACCTTCGGGCTCACCGAACTGGTGCGGCAATTTGTGACTTATTACGAGGTCAACGTGACCCGCACGCTGGGGCGCTATGTGTTCCTGCCCATCGGGCCCGAGCATATCTACTGGCAATTGCTGGCGCTGCTGGCTGCAACGCTCGCCATCGCCTGGTGGGTGAGCCGGGCCAAGATCGGACTGGCGCTGCGCGTCATCGGGGACGACCCGGTGGTGGCCAGCCATCTGGGCATCCGCATTACCCGCGCCAAGCTGACGCTGTTTTCGATCAGCGCCATATTGATGAGCCTGGCCGGGGCCATCCAGGCGCCACGCTGGACCTATATAGAGCCTTCCATCGTGTTCAATCCCACCACCAGCTTCCTCGTGGTCATCATGGCGCTGCTGGGCGGGCCGAACCGGCTATTGGGGCCGCTGCTGGGCGCGGTCCCGCTGTTCCTGCTGTTCGAATGGCTCTCGGCCAATTTTCCCAACCACTATTCGATCATCCTGGGAGTTTTGTTCATCGCCATCGTGTTCCTGCTGCCCAATGGGGTGCTGGCGGCCTTCGACAGCCTGCGCAACCGCTTGGCCGGAAAGGAGGCACGGGCATGAGCCTTCTCAGTCTACATGAGATCACCAAGCGCTTCGGGGGCCTCAGCGCTGTCAACGGGCTGAGCTTCGACGTCGCCGCCGGCGAAACGGTGGGGCTGCTTGGCCCCAACGGCTCGGGCAAGACCACCGCGCTCAACATGATCTCGGGCTATCTGCCGCTGAGCGAGGGCCATATCACGCTGCTGGGCGAGCCGATCAGCGGCCTGCCGCCGGAAAAAATCGCCCATCGCGGCATTGCCCGCACCTTCCAGCTGGTGCGCGCCCTGCCCTCGCTGAGCGTGGGCGAGAACGTGCTGGCGGCCCTGGCCTTCCGCAAGGCCCCGCTCTGGGGCGCAGAGGCCGAGGAGCGCATCGGGGAATTGCTTGAAGCGGTGGGGCTGGCCGGGCGGGCCAGCCAGCCGGCCGACAGCCTCACCTATATCGATCTGAAACGCATGGAACTGGCGCGGGCGCTGGCCGCCGATCCGCAATTGCTGCTGCTGGACGAATGGCTGGCGGGGCTCAACCCGACCGAATTACGCACCGGCATCGACCTTATCGCCTCGCTGCGGGAACGCGGCATCACCATATTGCTGGTGGAACATGTGATGGATGCGGTGCGGGCGCTGTGCAGCCGCTGCATCGTGATGAATACCGGCACCAGGATCGCCGACGGGCCGACCGCCGAAGTGCTGGCCGATGCCGAAGTCGTGCGCGCCTATCTGGGGCAAGACCATGCTTGATGTCGCTTCCCTTTCGCTGCGCTATGGCAAGCATCTGGCGCTGGACAGCGTTTCCCTTTCCGTTTCGGAAGGGGAAACCGTGGTGGTGCTGGGGGCCAATGGGGCGGGCAAATCGAGCCTGCTCAAGGCCATTGCCGGGCTGGAGCGGCCCGATTCCGGCGCATCGATAACGCTGGACGGCACCTCGCTGCTGGGCCGGCCGGCGCATCGCTTTCTGGAAGCGGGGATTGCGCTGGTGCCGGAAGGGCGAGGGATTTTCGGCGATCTCAGCGTGGCGGAAAATCTCGAGCTGGGTGCCTATACGCCCCATGCGCGGCCGCATGAAGCCGCGCAGCGCCGCCTGGTGTTCGAGCTTTTTCCCCGGCTGGCCGAGCGAGAGGGGCAGATCGCCCGCACCATGAGCGGGGGCGAACAGCAGATGCTGGCGATCGGGCGGGCGCTGATGAGCTGCCCGCGCCTGTTGATGCTGGACGAACCCAGCCTGGGCCTCGCCCCCATCGTCACCAGCGAGCTCTTCGCCGCGCTCGGCCGCATCCGCCAGACCGGAATCGCGCTGCTCGTAGTGGAACAGAACGTCAAGGCCAGCCTGGGCATCGCCCATCGCGGCTATCTCATGGAAGCGGGTCGCATCACCGGCTCGGGCACGGCCGAGACGCTGCGCACCGATCCCGGCGTGCAACAGGCCTTCCTTGGCGGAACCATGCCCCCCAATACCAGAAACGGAGTTCGCACATGACCGATCTCGGCCTGCTTATCAATAACGAGGACTGTCAAGCCAGCGGCGGGGGCACTTTCGAGCGCAATAATCCCGTCACCGGCGAATTGGCCACCCGCGCGGCGGCCGCCAGCTTGGACGACGCCCTGCGCGCGGCCGACGCCGCCGCCGCCGCCTTTCCCGGCTGGAGCAAGACCGCGCCTTCGGCGCGGCGCAAGATATTGCTCCATGCCGCCGACCGGCTCGACGCGCTGGCGCCCGATTTCATCGCCGCCATGGGCGCGGAAACCGGCGCCACCGCCGGTTGGGCCGGCTTCAACGTGATGCTGGCCGCCGAGATGCTGCGCGAGGCAGCGGCGCTCACGACCCAGGTGACGGGAGAAATCATCCCCTCCAACCGGCCCGGCTCCACCGCCTATGGCGTGCGCCAGGCGGCAGGCGTGGTGCTCTCCATCGCGCCCTGGAACGCCCCGGTGATCCTGGGGGTGCGCTCACTGGCGACGCCGCTCGCCTGCGGCAATACGGTGGTGTTCAAATCCAGTGAAATCTGCCCGCGCACCCACAGGCTGATCGCCGATGCGCTGCTGGCGGCGGGATTGCCGAAGGGCGTGCTCAACGTGGTCTCCAACGCCCCCGAGGATGCGCCGGAACTGGTGGAGGCGCTGATCGCCCATCCCGGCGTGCGGCGGGTCAATTTCACCGGCTCGACCCGGGTGGGCCGGCACATCGCCGAGCTGGCGGCACGCAATCTCAAGCCGGCCCTGCTGGAGCTGGGCGGCAAGGCGCCCTTCGTGGTGCTCGACGATGCCGATCTGGACGCCGCCGTCGCCGCCGCCACCTTCGGGGCCTATATGAACCAGGGGCAAATCTGCATGTCGACCGAGCGCATCGTGGTCGATGATGCCATCGCCGACGCGTTCGTCGATAAGCTGGCGGCCAAGGCCGCTTCGCTCAAGGCGGGCGATCCCCGCGCCGGCAATACGCCGCTGGGATGCCTGGTCGATCTCGGCGCGGCGCAGCGCATCGACGGGCTGATCCGCGATGCGGTGGCCAAGGGCGCGCGCGTGGTGGCCGGCGGCACCATTGACGGCACCATCATGCAGGCCACGGTGGTGGACGGGGTGACGCCCGGCATGAAGCTCTATCGCGAAGAATCCTTCGGCCCGGTGGTGGCGGTGGTGCGCGTGGGCAGCCTCGACGAGGCGGTACGGGTAGCCAACGATACCGAATATGGCCTGGCGGCCGCCGTGTTCGGCCGCGACGTCAACCGCGCCATGGCCGTGGCCTCGCGGATCGAATCCGGCATCTGCCACGTCAATGGCCCAACGGTGCATGACGAGGCGCAAATGCCCTTCGGCGGCATGAAGGCCTCGGGCTATGGCCGCTTCGGGGGCAAGGCCGGCATCGCCGAATTCACCGACCTGCGCTGGATCACCGTGCAGGACGGGCCGATTCACTATCCGATCTGAGGAGGCGAAACACGCAGTCTATCCACCGGGTCATTCCGGCGCAGGCCGGAATGGCTCCGTGGTTGGGTCGGTATTCCGACGCCTTAAGCCCCTCATCCGCCCCTTCAGGACACCTTCTCCCGCGAGGGGAGAGCGAAAAGGCCCCTATCGTGCATCCGCCAGAATGGCGGCGGCGGCTTTTTCGGCGATCATGATGGTGGGCGAATTGGTATTGCCCGAGGTAATGAAAGGCATGGCGGAAGCGTCGGCAACACGCAGGCCCTCGACGCCAAAGACCTTAAGGGACTTGTCCAGCACCGCCATGGAATCGCCGGCCACGCCCATGCGGGCGGTGCCGACCGGATGGAAGATGGTGGTGCCGATATCGCCCGCGACCCGGGCCAGATCGCCATCGCTTTGCAGATGCGCGCCGGGGCGGAACTCCTCGGGGTTGTAGCGGGCCATGGCGGGCTGCTGCATCACCTTGCGGGCGCTGCGAATGGATTCGGCCGCAACCTGGCGGTCTTCCTCGGTCGCCAAATAGTTTGGCGCGATGGCGGGAGCCTGGTTCACGTCCGCCGAACGAACATGGACCGAACCCCGGCTGGTAGGCCGCAAATTGCAGACGCTGACCGTAATGGCCGGGAAGTCGTGCATGGCATCGCCGAACTTGTCGAGCGAGAGCGGCTGGATGTGGAACTGCATGTTGGGCGTTTCATGCCGGTCGGACGAGCGGGTGAAGGCGCCCAGTTGCGATGGCGCCATGGTGAGCGCGCCACGCCGCAGGAAGAGATATTCCGCCCCCATCATGCCGCGCCGGAAAAGCGAGCGGTAGAGCATGTTCATGGTGGGCACGTTCGACACCTTGTAGATGGGCCGAAGCTGCAAGTGGTCCTGCAAATTGGCGCCGACGCCGGGCAGGTCGCGCACCACATCGATGCCAATGCTGCGCAGATGCTCGCCCTCGCCAATGCCGGAGCGTTCGAGAATGGCCGGGCTGGCCACCGCGCCGGCGCACAGCCCGATCTCGCGCCGCGCCCGGTTGGTACGCGCGTCGCCCTCCTGCCGGGAGGGCACGCTGTGCGC
>NZ_JAUCDN010000208.1:0-5875 GCF_034675085.1 Devosia sp. | reverse complement strand
GCATAGCCGGCGCCGATGGCGATCTTGTGCATATAGACGTTGCGGGCGACGTTGAGCAGGCCGCCGCGCTCGGCCATGGCCAGGACGACGATGGAATCGGGCTGGTTCTTGGCGCACAGGGTGACGCCTTCGAGCGGATCGACGGCGATATCGACCGCAGGCCCCTGCCCCGTGCCCACCGCCTGTCCGATATAAAGATCATCGACCTCGCCGGCCTCGCCCTCGCCGATGACGACGCGCCCTGAAATGGCGACACGGTCGAGCTCGGCCAGCATGGCGGAAACGGCGGCGGTGTCGGCGGCTTGTTCATTGCCCTTGCCACGCCATTCGGCGGCGGCGATGGCCGCGCGCTCGGTGACGCGCACCAGTTCCAGCGCCAGGCTGCGATGCAAATGCGCAGGGCTGCGGTCGCCCTCGACCTTGCTCAGTCTCATCGTTCCCCCCGCGTCAGAGCCGCTCGATGCGGATCAGTTGCGGCTCGCCCACGATAAACCCGTCGGAGGCGATCTGCGCAAGCGATTCACGCACGGACGATTCCAAAGTCTGCTGGGTCATCATCACCACGGTGCGGGTGGGCGACCCATCGGGCGCGACGGCCTTGGCGCTCAGATCGGAGCGCTGGATGACCGAGTCGATGGAAATGCCGCGCTCGCCCATGCGGGTCGCTATGGCAGCCAGGGCCCCCGGCACATCCTTGGCATTGAGGCGGATATAATAGCCCCCTTCATGCGGCCGCATGGGCGCCTGGCGATAGGGCAGCAATTCCTGGCTGGGCACGCCCAGCGGCGGTACGCGGGTGCCCCGGGCGATATCGAGAATGTCGGACAGCACCGAGGAGGCGGTGGGCGGGCCGCCGGCGCCGGGGCCGGCCAGCAGCAGCTCATGCACGTGGTCAGTTTCAAGCGCCACGGCGTTCATCACGCCGTCGACGCCGGCAATGGCGCTGTTCTTGGGCACAAAGGCGGGGTGGACACGCTGTTCCACGCCCTCCTCGCTGCGCTGGGCGATGCCGAGCAGCTTGATCTTGTAGCCCAGCTCGGCCGCCACCTTGATGTCGTGCTGGGTGATGCGGGAAATGCCTTCCACCTGTACCTGGTCCGGCGCGATCTCGAAGCCGAAGCAGAGCGTGGCCAGGATGGAAAGCTTGTGGGCCGTGTCGAACCCCTCGACGTCGAAAGTGGGATCGGCCTCGGCATAGCCGAGCGCCTGCGCATCCTTGAGGCAATCGGCGAAGCTGATGTCCTCATTGCCCATGCGGGTGAGGATATAGTTGCAGGTGCCGTTCATGATGCCGAACACCTTGGCGATGCTGGCCGAGCCCAACCCTTCGCGCAAGGTTTTGATAACAGGGATGCCACCAGCAACGGCCGCTTCGAAGCCGAGCTGGGTGCCCGTTTCCTCCGCCAGCCGGGCCAGGGTGACGCCGTGCTTGGCCAGGAGCGCCTTGTTGGCCGTAACCACGGGGCGGCCGATTTCCAGTGCCGCCTTGACCGCCGCGAAAGCCGGACCGTCCTCGCCGCCGATCAGTTCTATGAAAAGATCGATGCCCTCGGATTTGGCCAGGGCCACCGGATCGTCGAACCACTCGACCCCGGAAATATCGATGCCGCGGTCGCGGGAACGCGAACGCGCGGCAACGGCCGTCACCACGAGCTGCCGGCCCAGTTTTCGCGTCAGATCCTCACCATCCTTTTGCAGGATGCGCACCAGCGTGGCGCCGACATTGCCCAGCCCCGCCACGCCGATGCGCAGCGGCGCCAGGCGTTCGCCTTCGCCGTATTCCTGCATGGCCTTGAGAATGCGCGCGCGTGTGTCGCTGCGCGGCTCGCGGCCTTCGCGCAGGTCAAAGACGAAAAGCGGATCGCCGGCGACGGTGCGCCCGAAACGGGTCGGCGTCCAGCCGCGAGAAGAAATGAAGGATTCGACGGCTTGGCGGAAGGAAGCAATATCACTCATGGTGGCGCCATGTGCATAGGAATTCGCCTAGCCGTCAATAGGAGTTTGGCGGAATGCGCGGTTTTATCCGCCGATAGGCGACGCCACGGATGAGCGAGAGACCGGGAGGCGCGCGGCGCGCCTCCCCTTGCCCAAGGTCAGGCCTTGAGCGGCACGACGTTGCCCTGCCCCGGCTTGGCGCCGAGGAGCTTCTTGATGTTGCGGGCCGCCTGGCGGATGCGCTGCTCGTTTTCGACGAAGGCCAGGCGGATATACTGGTCGCCATATTCGCCGAAGCCGACGCCGGGGGCCACGCCCACGCCGGTTTCCTTGATGAGCAGCTTGGCAAATTCCAGCGAACCCATATGAGCAAATTGCGGCGGAATGGGCGCCCAGGCGAACATGGTGGCCTTGGGCACGGGGATATCCCAGCCCGAACGGCCAAAGCTCTCCACCATGACGTCGCGGCGGTATTTATAGACCTTGCGGACTTCCTCGATCACCTCATCCGAGCCGTTGAGGGCGGCGGTAGCGGCAACCTGGATGGGGGTGAAGGCACCATAGTCGAGATAGGATTTCACCCGCGCCAGCGCCGCGATCAGCCGCTCATTGCCCACGGCGAAGCCGACGCGCCAGCCGGGCATGGAATAGGTCTTGGACATGGAGGTGAACTCGACGGAAATATCCATCGCGCCCGGAATCTGGAGGATGGAGGGCGGCGGCGCGTCCTCATCGAAATAGATCTCGGAATAGGCCAGGTCGGAGAGAATGAAGATTTCGTGCTGGCGGCAATATTTGACCACCTCGGCGTAAAAATCGAGGTCGGCGGTATAGGCGGTGGGATTGGCCGGATAATTGAGCACCAGCGCGATGGGCTTGGGGATGGAGTGGCGCACGCCCCTGTCGAGCGCGCGCATGAAATCCTCATTGGGCTCGGCCGGCATGGAACGCACCACGCCCCCGCTCATGATGAAGCCGAAGGAATGGATGGGATAGGTCGGGTTCGGCACCAGCACCACATCGCCCGGCGCGGTGATGGCCGAGGCCATGTTGGCAAAGCCCTCCTTGGAACCGAGGGTCGCCACGACCTGGGTGTCGGGGTTGAGCTTCACTCCGAACCGGCGGCCGTAATAGCTGGCCTGGGCCTTGCGCAGGCCCGGAATGCCGCGCGAGGTGGAATAGCGGTGGGTGCGCCCATCCTTCACCGTCTCCTGCAATTTTTCCACGATATGGGCCGGGGTCGGCATATCGGGATTGCCCATGCCCAGGTCGATGACGTCGACGCCTTCGGCGCGAGCCTTGGCCTTTAGGGGGTCGATATGGGCAAAAACATAGGGAGGCAGGCGGCGGATGCGGTGGAAATCTTCGCTCATGGGTTCCTCGGCGGTCCGTTTCGGACCTCGTCTGGCCGCGACGCGCTTGCTGGCGCAGCGCTCCGACAGTGTGGAGCGAATATCGCGGAATTATGGTGGTAGAAGGGTTAAAGGCGCCGGCTCGCCGGGCGCTGACGGTCTATTCGGCTCTTCCCGGCCTGCATCGCGGCCATCGGGAAGAGCTAACGGGCGTTTGCGGCTGCGACGGCAAAAAGGGCGGCTGCGCAAGAGGCGAGCAAGGCTCCAACCAGTGCGACAGTGGTGCGAGACGGCATGTCCCTTGCCCTTCAGAAACGAGTCTAGTACTTAAACCGGCAATCGATAAGGCTGTTCATAAGTCCTCGCCGGGGTATTGTAAATGGGCCGCAGGGCCCCAACCTACGGCCTTACAGCCGCGTAAGGTGAGGTTTGATTTTGCAACGCATTGCCCTTGTCACTATTGGCACGCAAGGCGACGTTCAACCCTATCTGGCCCTGGCCATCGCCCTGCAAAAGCGGGGCTATTCGGTGGTGCTGGGCGCATCCGAGGAATTCCAGCGCATGGTGCAGAGCCATGGCATCGAATTCCATTCGCTCGGGCGCTCCATCCAGGCTTTCCTTACGCAACAGCGTTTTGAAAACGCCATGAGCCAGTCCATGCTCATCAACGGCCCCTCGCTGCTGCGGCAGGGCCAGAAGATCGTCAATATCGCCGCGCGCCGCGCCTGGAAGATGTGCCAGGGCGCCGACATGCTGATCCTGAACATGAACACCAGCTTCGGCATCGACATCGCCGAGGCGCTGCAAATCCCCGCCATCATGGTGGCCTTGCAGCCGCTCAATTCGACCAGCGAATTTCCGCTCTGCATCTATTATGGCGCCGATTACGGCCCGGCGATCAACAAGCTGACTTATACCTCGATCTCCGTGCAGCAGATCTATTACAACCTGCCGCGCAACAAGCTGCGGCGCGATCTGATGGGGCTGGAAGCGCGCAAGAAGGGCGGCGTGTTCTGCAATACCGACGGCACGCCGCTGACCACGCTCTACGCCTATTCCGACCTGGTTTCGCCCCGCCCCAAGGATTGGCCGGACAACGCCATCGTCACGGGCTATTGGCCTCTTTACGACACCAGCGACTGGCAACCTTCACCCGAATTCGCCAAATTCCTCTCCGAGGGAGAGGCACCGGTCTATATCGGCTTCGGCTCCATGCCCTTTGGAGCGGAGCGCAACACGCGCATCCTCAAGGAGGCCGTTGCCGCCTGGGGCGGCCGGGCCGTGGTGGCGCGGGGCTGGGGCGGCATCAATCCGCAGGACCTGCCGGACAATATCTTCGCCATCGAAAAAGCGCCGCATGACAAGCTGTTCAAATATGTCTCGGCCGTAGTGCATCACGGTGGGGCCGGCACGACTTCGGCGGGTCTGCATCTGGGGCGGCCGACCTTCGTCGTTCCCCAGACGGTGGACCAGCCCTATTGGGGGCGGCGTGTCTATGAGCTGGGCTGCGGCCCCAAGCCGGTGCGCCTGCGCAAGCTGACGCCGGAAAGCCTGACCGACGCCCTGATAAAACTCACCGGCACGCCCTCCTACGCCACAAATGCCACGGCCCTGGCCAAAAAACTCAACCAGGAAGACGGGCTGACCAAGGCGGTCGATCATATCGATAGCATGCTGCATAAAGGGCCCAGGCTTGTCAGCGCACGGGCCGAGGGGCGGCTGAGCCGCTAGATATTTTCATAAAAAGCGCTGACCTTCATGGGCAGCCCATGCTGCCGAAGGGAAGAGCGGGATGAAGATTTGCATTATCGGGGCATCGGGAGGCATCGGACGCGAACTGGCCGTCATATTGGCGGCCGACCATGAGGTGGTGCCGGTTTTCCGCAGCCGGCTCGACCGCGACGGCACCGTGCGCAAGGAGGGCGCCGGCTTCGACGACGACGCGGCGCTGGGCGCCACCATTGCCGGTGCCGACGTGACGATCCACGCCGCCCTCGACACCAAGGCCAAGGGCAAGGATTTCATCCCCGCAAATGTGGCGCTGACCGACCGGGTGCTGAGCAAGCTCGATCCAGCAACCTGCAAGCTCTTCGTCTATTTCAGCTCGCAGGTGGTCTATTCGGCCATCGACGCGACCCGGCACCCGGTCTATGCGGAAAGCGACGACATCGTCGTCGAGACGCGGATCGATGCCTATACGCGCCTCAAGATCGACGAGGAAAAGCGCGTTCGCGCCGCCTGCGACGCCCGGGGCATTCCGTGGCTGATCGTGCGGCCCAGCGTGGTCACCGGGCCGGGCATGAACTGGTCGACCGGCATGGTGGAGGCCATGCGCAAGGCTCCGGTGGGTCTGGGCGGGCGCACCATCAACCTCATCCATGTGACCGATCTCAGCCGGCACCTCAAATCATTGATCGAGCAGAACATTTCCGGCGAGGTGTTCAACCTGGCCGACCAGGACGTCAAATCGGGCGATTTCTTCGCCGCCGCAGCAGCGGCTGCCGGCCGCAAGGCGCTGATCCTGCCCGGCGCCATCACGGCGACGGCGGGGCGGCTCATGCCCTCGACCATGTGGTTCTTCGCCCATG
>NZ_JAUCDN010000207.1:0-5920 GCF_034675085.1 Devosia sp. | reverse complement strand
TGGAGGTCGAGAACATCGACGAAAAGCGCTGGCCGGCCAAGCAGTTCGCCGCCATTCTGGATGGCTGGAAGAACCGCGGCCTGCTGCCCAGGGACATCACGCCGGCCGAAAGCGGCGGCTATGCCAATGGACGGGGCGCCAAGCTCTATGCCGACTATCAGGCGCGGCTCAAGGTGCTCAACGCCGCCGATTTCGGCGATCTGCTGCTCGAAAACATTCGCCTGTTCCGCGAGCACCCGGACGTCCTGGCCGAATATCACCGCAAATTCAAATACATGCTGGTCGACGAATATCAGGACAGCAATACCGCCCAATATCTCTGGCTGCGGCTGCTGGCGCAGGGCAAGCCGGCAAGCCAGGCCAATATCTGCGTGGTGGGGGACGACGACCAGTCCATCTATGGCTGGCGGGGCGCCGAGGTGGACAATATCCTGCGCTTCGAAAAGGATTTTCCTGGTGCCAAGGTCATCAAGCTCGAGCGCAATTACCGCTCGACCTCGAACATTCTCAAGGCCGCCTCGACGCTGATCGCCTTCAACGAAAGCCGGCTGGGCAAGACGCTACAGACCGATGTGGGCGAGCCGGGCGAATTGCTCTCGGTGACCTCGGTGTGGGACAGCGAGGAGGAAGCCCGCAGCATCGGCGAGGAAATCGAGCAATATCAACGCGCTGGCGAAAAGCTCAACTCCATGGCCATCCTTGTGCGCGCCAGCTTCCAGATGCGCGAATTCGAAGAGCGCTTCATCACGCTGGGGCTCAATTATCGCGTCATCGGCGGCCCGCGCTTTTATGAGCGCAGGGAAATCCGCGACGCCATCGCCTATCTGCGCGTGGTCGCCAACCCCAATGACGCGCTGAGCTTCGAGCGCATCGTCAACACCCCCAAGCGCGGGCTGGGCGACAGCACCGTGCAATTGCTGCACAACGCCGCGCGGGCGACCAACCAGCCCCTGCTCGCCGCCACCCGCATGCTGCTCGAAACCGAGGAGCTGAAATCCAGGCAGCGCAGCACCTTGCGCGAGCTGATCGGCCAGTTCGACGACTGGTCGGTGCGCGCCCAGACGCTGCCGCCTTTCGAGCTCGCCGAACGGATTCTGGACGAGAGCGGCTATACCGCCATGTGGCAGGCCGACAAATCGCCGGATTCACCGGGGCGGCTGGAAAACCTCAAGGAGCTGAGCCGCTCCATGGAGGAATTCGAGACGCTGGGCGGGTTCCTCGAACACATCTCGCTGGTCATGGATCGCGACAGCGGCGACGCCGACGACGCAGTGTCCATCATGACGCTGCATTCGGCCAAGGGACTGGAATTCAACACGGTTTTCCTGCCGGGCTGGGAGGAGGGCCTGTTCCCCAGCCAGCGCACGCTGGATGAATCGGGCCGCGCCGGACTGGAAGAGGAACGGCGGCTGGCCTATGTCGGCATCACCCGCGGGCGCAAGCGCGTGCGCCTGTCGCTGGCGCAGAACCGGCGCATCCACGGGCTCTGGCAGGCGGCCATCCCCTCGCGCTTCGTCGACGAGCTGCCCGCCGATGTAGTGGAGGTGAAGGACACCGGCTCGGGCTATGGCGGCTACAGCTATGGCGGCGGCGCCGCCAGCCGCTTCAACAAGGCCGATCCCTTTGAAAGCGTTTACGAAACTCCCGGCTGGCAGCGCGCCCGCGCCAACCAGGCGAGCCGCAAGGGCGGCGGCCCGCTGACCATCGAGGGAGAGCTGGTGGCCCGCTCGGTCAATGTCGGCAACGACCGCTCGGCCTATGGCGTGGGCGAGCGCGTCTTCCACCTCAAATTCGGCTACGGCACCGTAACGGCGGTGGAAGGCAACAAGCTCAGCATCGACTTCGAAAAGGCTGGCCCCAAAAAGGTATTGGAGAGCTTCGTCAGCAAGGGGTAAGTGACTGGCTCCGCTTCATATTTTAAGATCGACCAGCGTGCCGCCCCGGCCTCGATCCGGGGCCGATCCTGACAAGGTGTAAGATTGTGCTATCTCGGGATGGATTCCGGCCTGCGCCGGAATGACATCGGGGGCAGGAAGGGCTATTATTTGTAAACTATTGATTTTTCATAATATAATCCAAGCCACGCCGGGATGGCATTGGGACTGAAGCGCCCTAAATCCCAATTCCCCCCAGCGGTTCGGTTTCAAACCGTTCGCCGAAACCGGCGATCAACGGCCTGGCCTTGGCGATGGTGGCCTGCACCGCCGGCAAATGCAGCGAGGCGGCGTGGCTTTCCCGGTCGTCCCACACTTCGGTGATCCACAACCCATCCGGACTCGCCGGATCGCGGGCGATGACATAGGAGCGGCGGCCGGGCATGGGCACCTGCCCCTCCATCATGACGGCCAGCAACTCCTCGCGTTTTCCTGGCTGCGCCAGCATTTTTCCGATCAAACCATACATCGCCATCGGCTCCCATTCTATCGCGCCGGCCCCATGCGGGGATAAGCCAGATTGACCTCGACCGGTGTTTCGCGCAACTAGGGCGCGTTCAAAGGATTTTCGCCATGGCCGTCGACCAGCTCTCCGCCCCGCTCACCAAGGAACAGGCCTATGCGCTGGTCGACGCGGTGATGGAGCGCGACGACCTGGCGCTGACCGCCTCGGCCCATGAAAACGAAGACACCGGCGAATGGTTCTTCGAAGCCACCTGCGACAGCCCGCCGGACCTTGAAGGATTCGCCGAGCTGGCCCGGCAAGTCCTTGGCGGAGCAGTGGAATTTTCGGTCGACGCGATCGACCCCGACATCAACTGGGTGGCCAAATCGCTGGAAGGGCTCGCCCCGGTGATCGCAGGCGGCTTTTATGTCTATGGCAGCCACGAAACCGGGCCCATCCCGGAGGGACTGACGCCGATGAAGATCGACGCCGCCCAGGCCTTCGGCACCGGCCATCACGAAACCACCACGGGGTGCCTGGAAGCCATCGAAATGCTGCTGGCCCGCCGCCATCCGCAGGCAATCATCGATATCGGCACCGGCACCGGCGTACTGGCCATCGCGCTGGCCAAGCGCCTGGGCGGACGGATCCTGGCCACCGATATCGACCCCATCGCGGTAACGACGACCCTTGAAAACGCTCGCGAAAACGGCGTCGAAACCCATATCGAGGCCATCGAGGCGACCGGGCTCGACCATGCCGACATCGCCGCCCGCGCCCCCTATGACCTGCTGGTGGCCAATATCCTGGCCGGCCCGCTGACGGCGCTGGCGCCCGACATGGCCGGCGTCGCCCAGCCGGGCGCGACGGTGATCCTTTCGGGCATTCTCAACACCCAGGCCGACGGGATGATCGCGGCTTATGAAACGGCGGGCTTCGCCCTGATCGACCACCTCAAGCGCAAGGACTGGACCACGCTGGTGCTGGAAAAGCGCTAAAGCGCGTCGCGCCCTTTCGCATCCGGCCGCTTGCGGTTAACGCACTGTTAGCATCCAGGCTCACCGAATGTCGCATTTCGCGTCGCATTTTTCACGCGTCGGGGACAAAACAAAATCCCCGAAGCGGGCTCCGGAGATTGTTCAGATCGTCGGCAGATGCAGGGGCGCTTACGGGCGCTTGGTCACAGCGCCGATCAGCTGGTGCTGCATGCGGTAGCTGACCTGGCGACAGGCTTCGCGACCGCGGGCGTCGATGAGGCCACCCAATGCGTTGCGGAAACCGTTCTTGCTCTCAGTCATCGTCTACTCCATGCGACGGCGGTCTGTTGCCTGCCGTCATGCTCGTTCTAGTCTATGCGCCGCAACTGGGTTAGGGGATAAAGGTCAACCCAGCCCTGCAAGCGGCGCAAGGCGGATTAACGCTTGCTTACCGGACCGCCGACCTTGCCATATTCACGCTCGAAGCGTTCCAGATAGTTGCGGGCCTCGATCTCACGGGCCTCGATCAGCGCGTTCATAACGCGGTTCAGCAGATTCTTCTTCTGTGCCATCTTCGCTCTCCTTCCGTCTGGTTCTAAGGTAAGACAAAGGCTGGGGTTTTCCAGACCACATCCGAGCACCCCAGCCATGCCCACAGCGCAACCCGGCGCAAGGATCCCGCTCCCGTCATGACCTCGCAAACCTTCCCCCCTGCCCGCTTCCAGAGCTTCGAGGAAAAATCCGACCCCGGCCAGGTGGCCCCGCGCCTCGCCGCGCTGCGCGCCGCCCTGCAAAATGCCGGGGTCGATGGCTTTCTCATCCCCCGCGCCGACGCCCATCGCGGCGAATCCGTGCCGGACAGCGAAGCGCGGCTGGCCTATGTCACCGGCTTTACCGGCTCGGCCGGCCTGGCCATTGTCGGCCGCGAAAGGGCCGGACTGTTCGTCGATAGCCGCTACACCCTTCAGGCCCCGGCCCAGACCGACACCGAACTGGTGGAGGTGAACGAATACCTGCTGGGCGGCCTCGCCCCGGCCGTGGCCGACTACGTGCCCGAGGGCGGCACCATCGCCTATGACCCCTGGCTGCACACGCCGGGGGAAATCCGGGGCCTTGCCGCCAAACTGGGCGCGCGGGCGAAGCTGGTGCCCCATGCCAATCTGGTCGACGCCATCTGGGCCGACCGTCCCGCCCCGCCCGCCGGTGCGGTGGAATTTCTCGGCCACAATCGCACCGGGCGCGAGGCCGCCGACAAGATCGCCGAAATCCAGGGCGCGCTTGCGGCCGCCGGCGCCGATGCCGGCGTGCTGACCCTGCCCGAATCGATCTGCTGGCTGTTCAACATGCGCGGCGGCGACGTGCCCAATACGCCTTTCGTGCTCGGCTTCGCCATCGTGCCCGCCAATGGCCGGCCGACGCTGTATCTCGATCCCGCCAAGCATACCGACGCCGTGCGCGCCGCGCTGGCCGAAACCGCCGAGCTGCGCGACAGCAGTGAATTGGTGGCGGCGCTGGAAGCGCTGGGCCAGGATGGCCGCGCCGTGCTGGTCGATCCGGCCAGCGCGCCCGAGGCCGTGGTGGCGGCGCTGCGGGCCGCCGGCGCCCGGCTGGTGGAGGAACGCGACCCGGTTCTGTTGCCCAAATCGCGCAAGAACGAGGCCGAACTGGCCGGCATGAGCGAGGCGCATCGGCTCGACGCGGTGGCGCTGGCCAAATTCCTGTTCTGGTTCGACACCGCCGCGCCGCAGGGCGGGCTCACCGAGATCGGCATCGTCACCGCGCTCGAAGCCTTCCGACGCGAGGAGACGAGCTGCGTCGACGCCAGCTTCGACACCATTGCCGGGGCGGGGCCGAACGGAGCCATCGTGCATTACCGGGTGACCAAAGGCACCGACCGCACCCTGGCGCCGGGCGAATTGATGCTGGTGGATTCGGGCGCGCAATATCTTTCGGGCACCACCGACATCACCCGCACCCTCGCCACCGGCCCGACCACGCCCGAGCAGCGCGACCGCTATACGCGCGTGCTCAAGGGCATGATCGCCATTTCCACGGCGCGCTTTCCCAAGGGCACGACAGGGGCCCAGATCGACATCCTCGCCCGGCAGTTCCTGTGGCAGGCGGGGCTGACCTATAATCACGGCACCGGCCATGGCGTGGGCGCCTATCTGGGCGTGCATGAAGGCCCGGTGGGCATCGCTCCGCGCTACACAATGCCGCTGGAGCCGGGCAATGTGCTCTCCAACGAGCCCGGCTTCTATCAGGCCGGCGCCTATGGCATCCGCATCGAAAACCTCATCGTGGTGCAGGAAGCCGAGAACTTTCCCGGCTATCTCGACTTCGCTACCCTGACCCTGGCGCCCATCGACACGCGGCTGATCGAACCGGCGATGCTCACCGCCGCCGAGCGCGACTGGCTCAACGCCTATCACGCCCGCGTCTGGCGCGAGATCGGCCCGAGGGTGGAGGGGGCGGTGAAAGCCTGGCTGGAACAGGCGACGGCGGCGATTTAGCGCGTTTCACGCTGGCCTTGAACCATCGGCTCCTTCATCCCCTCTCCCTTG
>NZ_JAUCDN010000206.1:0-5943 GCF_034675085.1 Devosia sp. | reverse complement strand
CGACATCGCGCAGCACGGCGCGCGCCTGCAGCGTTCCGAAGGTGATGATCTGGGCGACCTGGCTGGCGCCGTATTTGCCCTGCACATAGTCGATGACTTCCTCGCGCCGGTCCTGGCAGAAGTCGATGTCGAAGTCCGGCATCGAGATGCGCTCGGGGTTGAGGAAGCGCTCGAACAGCAGGTTATAGCGCAGCGGATCGAGGTCGGTGATGGTGGTGGCATAGGCCACCAGCGAGCCGGCGCCGGAGCCGCGCCCCGGTCCCACCGGGATGTTCTGCGCCTTGGCCCACTGGATAAAGTCCGCCACGATAAGGAAATAGCCGGGAAACTTCATCTTCTGGATGATGCCCAGCTCGAATTCCAGCCGCTCCCGATACTCCTGCTCGGTCTTGCCAGGCGCGATGCCGGTGGTGGCCAGCCGCCGCTCCAGCCCCTCCTCGGCCATTCGGCGCAGCGCCTCCGCCTCGGCGGCCACCGCCTCCTCCTCGCTCACATCGGGCGCGGCGGCGAATTTGGGCAGGATGGGATCGCGCGTGCGCGGCCGGTAGGAAACGCGCCGGGCGATTTCCACGCTGGATTCGAGCGCCTCGGGAATGTCCGAGAACAATTCCATCATCTCGGCGCGGGTCTTGAAATAATACTGGTCGTTGAGCTTGCGCCGCTCGGTCTGGGCCAGCACCGTGCCCCCGGCAATGGCCAGGAGCGCGTCATGCGCCTCGAATTCCCTGGCCGATTTGAAGAAGGGCTCGTTGGTGGCCACCAGCGGAATGCCCTTGCGATAGGCATAATCGATCAGGCGCGGCTCCACCCCCGCCTCCTGCGGCCGGCCATGACGCTGCAATTCGATATAAAGCCGATCCCCGAACAGCCCCGCCAGCCGGTCGAGCCGGCGCACCGCATTGGCGTCCTGCCCCTGGGCGAAGGGCATGTCGATGGCCCCTTCCGGCCCGCCGGTAAGGCAGATCAGCCCCTCCAGCGCCTCGGGAGCCAGCCAGTCGAGATGCGCCTGGGCCAGCCCGTTCTCGCCTTCCAGATAGGCGCGCGACACCAGCCGCGAGAGATTGGCGAAGCCGATGGCGCTTTGCGCCATCAGCACGATGCTGGACTTGCCCGACCAGGCGATGTGACCGCGCTCGCTGATGCGCTCCTCGGCAGCGGCGAAATCGACCGGCAATTCCACCCCGATCAGCGGCTGGATGCCCTTCTTGGTCGCCTTTTCGGAAAATTCCAGCGCCCCGAACAGATTGCCGGTATCGGCGATGCCCAGCGCCGGCTGGCTGTCCTCCTTGGCCAGCTTCAGGATGGTTTCGAGCTGAAGCGCGCCTTCGAGCAGCGAAAAGGCCGAGTGGACGTGCAGGTTGATAAAGCCGGGACCGTTCATGATCGACCTTTAGGGCCAGCCGGCGGCGCGGTCAAACCGCTTGCCGCGGGCATTCCACAGCCATGCTCACACGAGTCGGGTGAGCACATCCATCCAGGTCAGCGAGCCGACGGTAAAAGCCCCAAGCGTGACGAATGCGGCGAAGTCCTTGAGAAAAACGAGCATCTGCATCTCCCGTGTTGCTATAATGTTCTTATAAGTTCCTTGTTTGTTCATGTCTAGTGGGAAGAACGGGAACAGCGGGGATCGGCCGTCTCTGGTTAGCAAATCGTTAGGAAAGTCCGGCAAGGCCGGGATTCCCGCGCCGGCTGGGCGCGCGGCGTGCGGCCGGGCTTGCGCGGCGCGCAGCGGCTTGCCAGTGTCCCCGCGCCCGGAGCGCCCGACGATCCGATGGAGTCGGATCGTCGGGCGCTCCACCAATTTGTTACCGCATCGGAGCGATCCGAAAACCGCTTCGCACTTTTCGGTCCGATGCCCTGGCCCGGAGTCCCTCGTGACACCCACTTCCAAACTCAGCCTCGGCCTGCTGCTCACCGCCGCCGCAGGCTTTGCCGATGCCGTCGGCTTCATCGAGCTCGGCGGTCACTTCATTTCCTTCATGAGCGGCAACACCACCCAATTGGGCAATGCCCTGGTGGAGGGGCTGTGGCCGGTGGCGCGCATGACCGGCTCGCTGGTGCTGCTGTTTTTCCTGGGGAGCCTGGCCGGCTCGCTGGCCGCCATCTGGGCCGGGCCGCGCTGGGGTTCGGCGGCGGTGACGGCACTGGTGCTGGTCAGCTTCGCGGGCACCCTGGCATTGGCCGGGCTGGGCCTGCCGGCGCAGCAATTCATGCTGGTGCTGGCCACCGGCGCCGGCGCACAGAACGCCATATTGCCATCGGTGGGCTCGGTGCGGCTGGGAACCACCTTCGTCACCGGCACGCTGTTCACCGCCGGGCAGGACCTGGCCCGGGCGCTGTGCCGCCAGGCGCCGCCCTGGCGCTGGGCCCAGCATATGCTGGTCTGGGCCTCGCTGCTCGCCGGTGCGCTGCTGGGTGCGGGGGGCCATCAGCGGTTCGGCCTGGGCGCGCTCTGGGGCCCGGCCGTGCTCTATGTCGTCTTTCTTTTGGCCTTCAGCCTGCGCCGCCCGGCGCGATAGGGCCGTTCAGCCGATCAGGTGCCCCTGCCCGGGGGCCGGCTTCAGCGCTGGCCCAGGTCGAGCCATATGGCGCGGCGCCCGCCGGGGGCGAAGACGTCGAGGTCGATGCCCACCGGCTCCTGCACCATGCGGCGGGTGCGGGCCGACAGGGCCAGCACCACCGCCAGCATGTCGCCCACCCCGCGCCGGCGCGGCAGCATGCGCTGCGTCATGCCGGCCAGGGCGCGATTGCGCATGGCCATGTCCTCGGCCGCCAATGGCGATTGACCGGCGAAGCGGGCCAGTTCCTTGAGGGCAGTATGTTCGCTCATCGGGCTACTCCAGACACAAGCACCAATTTGCAGTTCTCGCGGGCCGGCGCCGTGGCGTCGAACCTCTTTTCGTCACCGGCCCGGGCTCAGCTCTGCATCGCCAGGCAGCTCAGATTCTGCTGCTTGAGCTGGCTGCACATGGCGTTGGCATCGTCCCGGCCGCCGAAGCCGACGAAACGGGCGCGATAGAAAACCTGGCCGTTCTTTTCGAACCGCTCCACATAGGAGCGGAAATCGCCGAGCGTGCCGACCTTGCCGGCCGCGTCGGAGAGCAGCGCCCGGGCGCTGTCCTCAGAGGGGCCGGCGCCGATCTGCACCACCCAGCCGCCCGGCGCCGCGCCTTCGGCGGTCTGCACCGAACCCGAGGTCAGCAGGTCGATGGGCTGCGAGCCGCCGCCGCCGATATTGGCCGGAGGCTGCATGTCGAGCGGGGCGGAAGGCGCGGTCTGGCCAAGGGCCGCCGGCGGCGCGCCCAGATTGTAGGAATCGCTGAGCCAGGCCCCGATCACGTCCTGGCTGGGATAGGCCGGCTGCGGCGCCTGGCTGGGCGCGGCCAGCACATTGGCGGCCTGCACCGCCGGCTGCAATCCCAGATTGGCGGGCATCGGCGCGGGGGCCGGCGTGCTGGCGACCAGGGTTTCGGGCATGGGCTGGGTAAGCGGGGCCTGCGGGCGGGCGCCATTGGCGGCCACCAGTTCGGCCAGGCGGAAGCCGGGCAGCGGCATCGGCATGACGAAGACCGGGCGCGTCGGCTGGGCGACGGCCACCTGCACATTGCCGCCCTGGCGGCCCGGCACGGGGATCTGCGCCACATAGGTGCCGCTGCGGCTCTTGGGCAGGTAATTGGCCACGAGCTGGCGCACCTTCTCGTCGCGGGCGGCGGCGGTGTTGAAGCCGAAGGCGACGACCACGATATGGCGGCCATCCTTGCGCGCGGCGGTCAGCAGGTTCGAGCCGGCGGCGTTGATATAGCCGGTCTTGATGCCGTCCACGGCGCCCATATAGCCCAGCACGCGATTGTGATTGCCATAGGTCGCCTTGCCGTAGCTGAAGCTCTTGGTCTGGAAATACTCGTAGTAATTGGGGAAATGCTGGTAGATGGCGATGCCCAGGATCGCCTGGTCGCGCACGGTGGTGAGTTGACCGCCATCGGGCAGGCCCGAGGCGTTGCGATAGGTGGTGTTGCGCATGCCCAGGGCGCGGGCGGTGGCGGTCATGCGCTCGGCGAATTTGGATTCCGAGCCCGAGATATGCTCGGCGATGACGCGGGCCATGTCATTGGCCGACAGCGTCACCAGCGACTTGATGGCGTCTTCCACGCTGATGGTGGCGCCGGCGCGCAGCCCCAGCTTGGTGGGCACGGCGGCGGCGGCATGGGCCGACACGGTCATCTTGGTGGAGAGCTTGATATTGCCCGCGCTCAGTTCCTGGAACAGGATGTAGAGCGTCATGACCTTGGCCACGGATGCCGGATAGCGCTTGGCGTCGGCGGCTTCTTCGTAAAGCACCTTGCCCGACTTGGCATCGACGACGATGCCCGCATATTTCCTGAGATTTTCGATTGCCTGGGCCGGCGCCGCCATTGGCAGGCCGACGGCCACAACGACGAGGACTGCGGCAAAGGCACGCAACAACGTGACGTGCCATGGGGTTTTCGCCTGGGAAGCCACCCGGTACTCCAACTTTTACTCGAGAGGCACTTCTGTGCCTTACGCAACGCAACTTGCCGTCTCCTCCGGGTGAGCCCCACGCCGCCCGAACGATCCTGCTTTTTGCACCCTAGCGGCGCGCCGTTACGAATCCGTAAAATGCAACCGATTTTGGCCGGACTGTTGGAATGATGTGACGATGCCGGCCCCATGAAGGCTCGCTGGCGGCGGGACGAAAACCGCCACTGCCCCGCCCCATTGCCGGATCAGCATAGGATGCCCCTTAACACTGCGCCGATTTTGCCTACATAATGAGCCTCACCATGCTGCTTCGCCCCGATCACGACCGACGCTCCGCCATGACGAATTTCGACGTAGATTTCGACGCCCCTTCCTTGCTCCGCCCGTCTCCGGTTTCCCGGCGGCTTGCGGCTGGCCCGGAGGGAGAGGGCAATGGCGATGGCGGCAAAAGCGGGGTGGAAACCGGGACCGTGACCAAGACGCGTCCCAAGACCAAGCGCCCGAGCCTTTATCGGGTGCTGCTGCTCAACGACGACTACACGCCGATGGAATTCGTCGTTCTGGTCTTGCAGGATGTCTTCAACAAATCGCGTGAAGACGCCATGCAGATCATGCTGCATGTTCACCAGACGGGGGTGGGTGAGTGCGGCGTATATCCATATGAGGTGGCCGAGACCAAGGTCACCCGGGTCATGGATACGGCACGCAAGAACCAGCATCCGCTGCAATGCGTGATGGAAAAGCAATAGGAATATCACATGCCCTCATTTTCCCGCGGACTTGAAAAGGCTCTGCATCAGGCGATGAACCTGGCGCGTGAGCGTCATCACGAGTTCGCTACGCTCGAACACCTGCTGCTGGCCCTGACCGACGACCGTGAAACGATCGCCGTTCTGACCGGCTGCGACGTCGATATCGACGCGCTCAGGAGCGATCTCGAAGATTTCATCAACGAGGAGCTCGACAGCCTCATCGTGGCCAATGGCCAGGATGCGCGGCCCACGGCCGCCTTCCAGCGCGTCATCCAGCGCGCGGTCATTCATGTGCAGTCCTCGGGCCGCGAGGAGGTGACCGGCGCCAATGTGCTCGTCGCCATCTTCGCCGAGCGCGAGAGCCACGCCGCCTATTTCCTCGAACAGCAGGACATGAGCCGGCTCGACGCGGTCAATTTCATCTCCCATGGCATCACCAAGTCCGGCCCCAGCGAAGAGCGCAAGGTGCGCGGCGCCGAGGACGGGGAGAGCCATGGCGAGGGCGGCCCGGAGGCCAAGAAGACCTCGGCCCTGGCCGATTTCTGCGTCAACCTCAACGACAAGGCCCGCCAGGGCAAGATCGACCCGCTGATCGGGCGCGATGCCGAATTGCGCCGCACCATCCAGGTGCTGTGCCGCCGTTCCAAGAACAATCCGCTCTATGTGGGCGATGCCGGCGTCGGCAAGACCG
>NZ_JAUCDN010000205.1:0-5963 GCF_034675085.1 Devosia sp. | reverse complement strand
CCCATTGGCGCCATTGCCTGCGCAATTACCAGGGCGCCGGCGGCTGACGGGTTCGACCAAAGCCGGACTCGACAGCGCCGGAAAGCTCGGCTACACATTTGGCCATGATCCGTTCCGCCGCTTATTCCTTCTGGTATTTTAGCTATCCGCTCCCGGCGGAGGCTAATGCGCGCGCGTCCTGATCCCCTAAGACCAGACCACAGATCGCAAGCCAGCCGCCCGACTTTCGAGGCGGCTTTTTTCTTGGCCCCTCGAACCCCACGAGAGACCAGAAAATGCTCAAAGCCACCGACGACCTTCGCATCACCGAGATCAAACCGCTCACCACACCCATCGAGGTGATGCGCGTACACCCGCGCACCGATGCGGCCACCCGCACCGTCATCGCTGCCCGTCACGCCTTCCATAACATCCTCGCCGGCCAGGATGATCGCCTCGCCGTCGTCGTCGGCCCCTGCTCCATCCACGATCCCGCCGCCGCGCTCGATTACGCCGGCCGCCTGGCAGCCCTGCGCGACAGGCTGTGCGACCGGCTCGAAATCATCATGCGCGTCTATTTCGAAAAACCCCGCACCACCGTGGGCTGGAAGGGGCTCATCAACGATCCCAACCTCGATGGCAGCTTCGACATTGAAACAGGCCTGCACACCGCCCGCGGACTTCTGCTCGACATCGCCAATCTCGGCCTGCCGGCCGCCTGCGAATTCCTCGACATGACCACCCCGCAATATATCGCCGATCTGGTCAGCTGGGCAGCCATCGGCGCGCGCACCACCGAAAGCCAGATTCACCGCGAGCTCGCCTCGGGCCTTTCCTGCCCGGTCGGCTTCAAGAACGGCACCGACGGCAATGTGCGCATCGCGCTCGACGCCGTGCTCTCGGCGTCGCAGCCGCATCATTTCATGGCCGTCACCAAGGATGGCCGCTCGGGCATCGCCGCCACCACCGGCAATGGCGATTGCCATATCATCCTGCGCGGCGGCAAGACCGCCAATTTCGACGCCGAAAACGTCGAGGCGGCGGCCCAGGCCACCCTCAAGGCGGGCCTTGCCCCCGCCATCATGATCGATGCCAGCCACGCCAATTCCGCCAAGAAGCCGGAAAACCAGCCGGCCGTCCTGGCCGAAATCGGCACGCAACTGGCCCAGGGCGACCGCCGCATCATCGGCGTCATGATCGAATCCAACCTCGTCGCCGGCCGGCAGGATCTCGTTCCGGGCCGCGAGCTGGTCTATGGCCAATCCATCACCGATGGCTGCATCGACTGGGACACCACCGTCACCGCCCTTGAAGGCCTGGCCGAAGCCGTGACGCAAAGGCGCGCCGCCGCCAGCCGGGCGGTGGCTTGAGGGCCTTCGCCCTTGGGCTCACAAGAGCGTTCCCCCGACCACGGTGCCATTCCGGCCTTGAGCCGGAATGCATCTCCGAATGTATCCCCACGTGCTCAAAGCGGTGGATCATCTTCAGGATGGATGCCGGCCTTAGCCGGCATGACACGGTGCGAGGGGGTTCACAGCGCCGCTTTTTGAACGCATTGCGAGCACCGAACCTTGACCCCCTCCCGCCATTCCTGTTCATCTCCCCCCATGGCCAAGAACCCGCTCTTCCTCGGTCCCAATATCATCACCATCGCCCGCATCCTGGCGATCATTCCCATCGTCTGGCTGGTGATGAGCGGCGAGGGGACGCTGCGCGCTATCGCCCTGGCGCTTTATGTCATCGCCGCCGCCAGCGATTGGCTCGACGGCTATCTCGCCCGCGCCTGGAACCAGTATTCGCCCCTTGGCCGCATGCTCGACCCCATCGCCGACAAGCTGCTGGTAGGCATCCTCATCGCCGTCCTCGCCTGGGATGGGAGCCTGTCCACCCTCGACATGGTGCCCGCCTGCGCCATCCTGTTCCGGGAATTCTTCATTTCAGGCCTGCGCGAATTTCTCGGCGCCAGCAAGGTCGTGCTCAAGGTGTCCGGGCTGGCCAAGTGGAAAACCACCGTACAACTCGTCGCCCTGGCCGTGGTTCTGCTCGAACGCCTTATGCCCGGCCTTGGCCTCGTAAGCGATATCCTGCTCTGGCTGGCTGGCCTGCTCACCCTCTGGACCGGCTGGCAATATCTGCGCGCCAGCTGGCCACATCTGGTGCAAGAACAGGCATGAAGATTCTCTATTTCGCCTGGCTGCGCGAACGCCTCAATCGCGGCGAGGAGGAGCTGGTTCTGCCCCCCGAGGTGGGAACCGTAGCCCAGCTCATCGATTTTCTCGCCGCCCGTGACGAAGCCTTCGCGCTGGCTGCACAAAAACGCAGCCTCATCCGGGCCGCCGTCGATGCGAAACTGGCCGGCCCCGACACGCCTCTCGCCGGCGCCGCCACCGTGGCTCTCTTTCCCCCGATGACCGGGGGCTGAGCCATGGACATCCGCGTCACCACCGCGCCCTTCGATCCCGGCGCCGAGACCAATGCCTTTCTTCGCGCCGGCAATGGCGCCGGCGCCGCCGTCACCTTCACCGGCGTGGTGCGCAGTGCTCCCGCCGAGCCCATCTTCGCCCTGACGCTGGAATGCTATCCGGAGCTGGCCGTCAACCAGCTCACCGCCCTGGCTGAAGCCGCCAAGGCTCGTTTCAATCTGCTCGACACAACCATCATCCACCGCTACGGCACGCTGCACCCGGGCGAGCCCATCGTGCAGGTGATGACCCTCTCGCCCCACCGCGCCGCCGCCTTCGACGCCGCCAGCTTCCTCATGGACAATCTCAAGACCGACGCCCCCTTCTGGAAGAAGGAAACCGGGCCGAGCGGCACCCATTGGGTGGAAGCCAAGCGGGAAGACGACGCCGCCAGGGCGCGCTGGGAATAGGCGAACAACCTCTTATCCTCCCCTTCCGCTTCGGCGCTATGCTTGCACCCATGCTGGTGCCACCAAAAACAAAAAGGCCGGACACGAGGCCCGGCCTTTTTTCTTTCTTTCCCACCCGCCTATTCGGCGGCGGCGCGCGCGGGCTGCACTTCGCGCGTATAGGCGTCGATCAGAGTGCGGCAGCCTTCGCCGGGGGTGAAGCGATAGTCACCGATCTCGCTGACCGGGGTCACCTCGGCGGCCGTGCCGGTGAGGAAGCATTCGTCGAAATCGGCCAGCTCTTCGGGCTTCATGTGACGCTCGGTCACCGTATAGCCATTGCGCTTGGCCAGATCGATCAGCGTCTGCCGGGTAATGCCGTTGAGGAAGCAATCCGGCTCGGGCGTCACGATGTCCTTGCCCTTGATGAAGAACACATTGGCGCCGGTAGCCTCGGCCACATAGCCCCGATAGTCCAGCATCAGGGCATCGGCATAGCCATTGGCCATGGCCGCGTCCTTGGACAGCGTGCAGATCATGTAAAGGCCCGCCGCCTTGGCGGAGGACGGAATCGTCTCCGGGCTCGGGCGCTTCCAGCGGCTCCACTCCAGGCGGATGCCCTTGAGCTTCTCCTCGACCGAGAAATAGCTCGGCCACACCCAGGCGGCGATGGCCAGGTGCACCTTGTTGTTGCGGGCCGGCACGCTCAGCTCTTCCGAGCCGCGCCACACCACGGGGCGCACATAGGCGTCGACCAGGTCATTCTTGGCCAGCACCGCGCGCTTGGCCTCTTCGATCTGCTCCACCGACCAGGGAATGGTCATGTCGAGCGTCTTGGCCGAGCGGATCAGCCTTTCGGTATGCTCCAGCGACTTGAAAATCTCGCCGCCATAGGCGCGCTCACCTTCAAACACCGAGCTGGCATAATGCAGCCCATGCGTCAGTACATGAATCTTCGCGTCTTTCCAGGGTTTGAATTCACCATCAAACCAGATCCAGCCTTCTCGCTGGTCCATCGGCACGCCTGCCATGATTCTCTCCAGAGATGTCGAGGGCGCCGCCACATGCGGGCACCCATTGGCCCCGATCATGCCCCAGCCCCAAGCCCTTGGCAAACAACAATGGCTGATGGATAAGACAGAACGGCGTCGCAATGGAAAGACAATGGCAGCGAACCAAAAAAGTGTCAACATGGCTGACATAAATTCCGCAACGGGAAATGGCGAACATCTGCCGCTCGACATTATGGGCCTGCTGTTTTTCGCCTATCGCGACTTCACCAGCGATGCCGATGCGCTGCTGCTGCGTCAGGGGTTCGGCCGCGCCCATCACCGCGTGCTCTATTTCGTCAATCTTCGCCCCGGCATGCCGGTGGCCGACCTGCTCGATATTCTCAAGATCACCAAGCAGAGCCTGGCCCGGGTGCTGCGGCAGTTGATCGATAATGGCTATATCGAGCAGAAAACCGGCCATTCCGACCGGCGCCAGCGCCTGCTCCACGCCACCGACAAGGGGCGGGAATTGTTCGCCGCCCTCTCGGTCAGCCAGACGCGGCGCATCAATGCCTCCATCGCGTCCCTTCCCCCCGATTCCCGCAAGATCGTGGTCCGCTTCCTGGCTACCATGGTGGAACCGGCCGACCGTCCGCTTCTGGACCGGCTCAACCTCACCTCCGGGCTTTAGACAGGCAGGCCCGTGCGCGCCTTCACCGTGCGGATGCTCATATTGGAATGAATGCGGGCCACCCCCGGCAAACGGGCGCTGAGCCGGCGGTGCACCCGCTCGAAATCCTCGTGGTCGTGGCACGCCACCCGCAGGATATAGTCGGAATGTCCCGCCATCAGGTGGCATTCGAGCACTTCGGGAATATCCTGCACCGCCGCCTCGAAGGCATCGAGCGCCGCTTCACTCTGGCTGGTCAGCCCTACCTCGATGAAGAACTGCATCGAATAGCCGAGAAGGCCGGCATTGAGCACGGCGCGATACCCTTCGATCAGGCCCTCATCTTCCAGCGCCTTGAGGCGGCGATGGCAGGCGGAGGCGGAAAGTCCCACCAGTTCGCCCAGCACCTGCACGCTTTTGCGGCTATCGGCCTGAAGGGCGCGCAAAAGCTTGCGATCCACGGCATCGATCTGCACACTCATTGCATAAATCCGCTTTACAACCGCATGATCGTGCAGTGAGCGGCGATTGCATGGCTTTGGCAAGCCCGGACATGAAAAAAGGACGCGAAACCGAAGTTTCGCGCCCCACCGGCAGCTTCGCAAAGGAGCGTCAGCCTCCACGCGCCGCCGATTTCGGAAATGCCTTACGCATTAACCTGTGTTGCCCGATCAACGGGGCACCGGCGGCTCGGGTTCCCCGCTTCCGCCATCTGTGATCGAGGCGAAGGCGCAATCACCCAAGACAAATGCCCGGCGCAGCGCCGGGCATTTGGGGCCGCAGGCCCCGGTCACTTGGTCACGAAACCTGCTTCGATGCAGTTTTCGAGCGTGACCTGGTCGAGATCGACGGAGCCGATGGCGGCCGTTTCAGTCGCCTCGGTGCCTTCGTCGGCGGCGGCGGTCTCGTCGCTTTCCGTGCTCGACACGGCCTGATTGTCGGCCGTCTTGAGATCCTCGCAATAATTCTTCACCCGCTCGTGATCGGCTTCGGAAACGGTCTGGTTGCCGATCATGGTCTGGGCAGCGGCCGTGCCGGCAAAGCCCAGCACAACGGCTAGAGTGGCGGCGGAGGCGATGGCTTTGATATGCATTTTATATGCCTTTCCTGATGGTCAAGGGAGAAGCAGCTGCTGGCAGGGGAATGCCCGCCCGGGGCCATTCGTTGCGAAAAAACTCTTCCGGCCCGGTAACATCTTGCTCACCGGCCCCTGCCCGCCTAAGGATTGCGCCGGGCCATCCGCCCGGCCTGCCCCCATTTTCCGGAGCCGCCATGTCCTCGCCCGCCCAGACCATCCTCCTCAACAAGCTCGCCGCCGTATTGGCGGACTTGCAGGAAAGCGGCGCCAGCGATGGCGAAGCCATGTTCATGCTTGGCGCCGGCGCCGATCATCTTTGCGATAGCCTGGACGTGCAAAGCTGGGCCGCCTTCCGCCAGCGGCTCGATGCCCACGCCATGACCGGCCTGCTCG
>NZ_JAUCDN010000204.1:0-5983 GCF_034675085.1 Devosia sp. | reverse complement strand
TCGGTGCGCGAGATCACCTTGCCCTTGTGGTGCATGAGATAGCTCAGCAGCCGCAATTCGTGGCTGGTCAGCTTCACCGACTGGCCGTCCACCGTCACCTTGCCCGAACGGGCATCGAGCCGCACCGGGCCGGCGACGATCTCGTTGGAGGCATGGCCGGCGGCGCGGCGCACCAGCGCGCGCAGCCGCGCCAGCACTTCTTCCATATGGAAGGGCTTGGCCACATAATCGTCGGCGCCGGCGTCGATCCCCTGCACCTTGTCGCTCCAGCGGTCGCGCGCCGTCAAAAGCAGCACCGGCATCACGCGCCCGGCACGGCGCCACTCTTCCAGCACCGAAAGCCCGTCCATCTGCGGCAGGCCGATATCGAGCACCACCGCGTCATAGGGCTCGGTATCGCCGAGGAAGTGGCCTTCCTCGCCGTCGAAGGCCACATCGACCGCATAGCCGGCTTCGGTCAGCGCATCCTTGAGCTGACGGTTGAGATTGGTGTCGTCTTCGACCACGAGAATGCGCATAAGCCGCCCTCCGCCTTTGCCACGCCCCGCGCTATTGCGCGTTCAGCACCAGGTTCTGCGCCTCGCCGCTCGGCGCCAGGACGCCGATGATATAGACCAGCCCGCCGCCCTGGTCACACACCTGGACGGAGAGGATTTCGGCATTGCCGCCCACGCCGGCCGAGGCCAGAACGGCATTGAGCGACTGGATCTGGCCGCTGGAAACGGCATCCTGGATCTGGCGCTTGTCGAGACAGGCCTGCGCCTGGGCCGGAGCGACGGCCAAAAGGCCCAGCGTCGCCACAAGGGCGAGGGGAGCCAGCAATTTGGAGATGATCTTGTTCATGAGGGCACATTAGGGGCGCGTTGCTGAATGGGACATGAATGCAGCCTCGACTTCCGTCTCGGTCGTTTCGCGATCATCGGAAATGCAAATCTATACCCGCCTGCTTCATCACCGCGTTGGCGGTGTGACGCGAGAGCGAGCCCTTGTCCACCGTAAAGGTTCGGTCCGTAATGGGGCTATACCATATTTCATGATCGCCCTTGCCCTGCCGGCGATATGTACATCCGGCGGCTTTCAGGGCCTCTACGATTTGCCTGTAGAAGCCCTGAACCATTAATGCGCGCGCGCCCCGTCCAGGCGGAACTGGGAGAGGATGCACACATCGATCCGATCACCGGCATGGCCGACGTCGAGATGATGGGCATTATCCTCGAGCAATTCCGGCACAACAGCGAGCACGCGCTCCAGCAGACCATCGAGGCTGGTGGCCTCGGTGACAAGACCGGGAATGTCATCGCTCGTCGCAACCCATACCCCCGCCTCATCGTCCCATTGGGCCGTGACGAGAAGCTTGTTCATGTGAGCTCCCTTGGCTGAAGCGAGTTCAAGCATGGATTTGGTGCTAAAACAAGGCGACCCCTACCCCACCGCCTTCAGCCCGCGACGCAGGAAGATCACCGCGATCGCTTCCATGATGAGCTGCCCGGCCGAGCCGCCCTCCATGGCGGGCAGTTCGATGCCCAGCAATTGCGCCAGGCCCGCCAGCAGCATCAGGGCGGCGACGATATAGGTCTTGTAGCCGGTAAGCAGCGTCATGATCGATCCTCCAGTGTCGGGTTTGGCAATGGCGGCCAGCGCCATCTTGCGGATGGTGGCGATGCGGCTGGTCCAGCCGGCGCCGAAAACGGGGAAGGTGGAAAGGCCCTGCAAAAAGCGCAGCCGCCGGTCGCAAAGCGCCCCGACCAGCGCCGCCAGCCCCTTTTTGCCGGCATAGGCTTCGACGGCGCCGCGTGTCACCGGCCCGATACGGCCATCCACGGCCACGCCGAGCTCCGTCTGCAACAGGCGAACCGCCCGGTCGGGGCCGGAATTGACGGCGAAATCGAACAGGGCCAGGTCCAGCCCTGCCGGCAGGGTGCCGGCGCCGCTGCGCTCCCAATAGAGCTTTTTGTAGATCTGGGCGGCCTCGTCGCGCCCCAGCGCCTTGACCGCGCTTTTGGGCAGGTCCCACCAGGGCGACACGCCGCGCCAGTCGGCCAGGGTCTTGTGGGTGATGCCCATATTGGTGGCCCCGCCCGGATCGGCGGGATGGTCGGCATAGCCTCCCTCCTGCCGCAGCACTTCGTCGAGGCAGACGTCAAACCGGCTGGCCATGGAATTCTCCCTTTGCCGCATATCCCGCGCCGAGCACGGGGCTGATCTGGGCGACGGTGAAGCTGAAGGCGCTGGGCAATTCGCCGAAATCGGCGTGCTGATCGGCCGCCACATAGGTCCATTGCGGGGCCGAAAGCGCCACCTGGCGCTTTTCGGCCGCCCCCTCGAAGATGCTCAGGCGATAATGCTCTGGAAGAAGATCGAGGGGGACTTCGGCCAGGCCCCAGCCGTCGCCATCGGCGCGGCTGCACCGGATGAAGGAAATGGTCACATCCCCGCCTGCCCCGCGCCGCGCCCGCAAATGCACCGGCGGCACCGGCAGCGCCGGGCCGGGATCGGCGGTGACGGTCAGGCTGGTGCCCACCAGGTCGCCGCTGCCGGCATAGATGCGCAAATTGCGCGTCTCGCCCAGCCAATGCGGCTCCAGCGGCAGCGTCACGCTGCGCGCATCGGGCAATAGCACCCGTCGTCCCGCTCCGGCCATTGCCATGGCCGGGCCGGTGCCCTCCTGCCCGCGCAGCAGGTCCGAGAGGCGATAGCGGCCCGGGGCCACCAGTTCGGCCTGGGCAAAGCCCAGCATTTCCCAGCTTCCCGCGTCGGTTTCCACCGCCATGCGGTTGCCGCCGGCCAATGCCGCCAGCGGCTCCACTGCGGCCAGATGTCCCCAGAACAGCTCGACCTCGACGCTGTTGCCCCGGTCCCACAGCCCCAATGGGCCGGGCCGCAGCGGCGTTGCCAGCCTCCCGATTCCGCCGCGCCGCGCCAGTTCACCCAGATAGGCGCCGCTGGCCTCCTCGGCGATCTGCAGGCCGCCCGGCCAGGGCTGGGCATAGCCGGCCACCAGCAGCCGCGAGCGTGCCGGATCGCCCGGCAAAGGCGGCAGATGCGCGGCCACCACTTCGGGGCGCGCCGGAATGGCCGGCATCACGCCGGCGGCGGCCGGTCGGTCGGCCTCGGTGGCCACCGCGATATTGGCCGGCAGGGTACGGGCGCTCACCCGCCGCGCCAGCCCGTCGCGGATTTCGGTGATTTCGAACGGCCCTTCCGCCAGCCCGCCGATCTCCACCAGATCGCCGGGCTCCAGCGCCAGCTGCGCCGGCGGCAGGGTGAACTCCAGCACCTCCTCGCGGTTGGCGCGGGCGTCGAGCATACGCTCGGCCGCCATGCGCGCGGCAGGTCCATCCAGCGTCATGGTGCTGGAAACTCCTGCCAGCGGTCCCTGGGCGCGGGTCAGCGCCGTCGCGGTGCCGATGAGATAGTCGCGCTCGCGGTCGAAATAGCTCAGCGCCAGCCGCCCCGGCATTTCCGCCGGATTGGTGCGCCGGCGCGACAGCACCGCGCCCTCGCCGGCGACCAGCTCGTCCGCCGCCAGCGCCATCGCGTCCTGCCGCCACGCCGCGCCCAGATGCAGCCCCTCCGGCCCGTTGCGCAGGCTGAGGCCGCTGGCGTCGATCAGAGCTTGCAGCGCCTCGCGCGCCGTCGTCGCCCCGTCCAGAACCAGCCCGCCGATAAACGGCGCCGCCGGCTCGGCCGAGAGCGTCACCCCATGATCGGCGGCGATGGCGCGGGCAAGCTCGTCGCTGGCGGCCCCGCCCAGCCGCCCGCTCAGCCAGTGGCCGGTGCGGTGGTTGGGGCCATCGGCCCACACATCGATGCGCGCCGGAAAGGCCGGATAGGGCCGCGCGTCCCAGGTCCACAGATAAAGCCGGTCCAACGCCACCATGCCCGGCGGATTGTTGGCCGGATCGCGCCAGAATTGCTGATGGGCGCGCAGCGCCTGGCGCTGGATGAGGCTGTCCGGCGTGCCGGCGGAAAAATACGGCCGCCCGCTTTCATCGCTCTTGGCGTCGCCGAAGATATTGGGCTGGTTGGCGCCCTTGTCGACCGCCCCGCAGCCCAGCTCGGTGAACCACACTGGCTTTGAGCCCGGCACCCAGGCGGTGGGCGCGGAATTGCGCACCCCGCCGGGCCGGTCGTGATGGGGCCGGCTCCACCAGTTGGCGATATCCTTGAAGCGCCAGATCCAGGGCTCGTCGTGATCGCCATCCTCGATCGGGGTGCGGCGCTGCGCCAGCCGGTCGGCTGGGCTGGCATAATACCAGTCGAACCCTTCCCCGCCGGCGATATTGGCCTTGAGATAATCGAGGTCGTAGCCATCGGCGCTGCGTGCGGCGTCGGCATGGCCATGCCCGTCGCGCCAGTCGGCCAGCGGCATGTAGTTGTCGATGCCCACCGCGTCGATATTCGGGCTGGCCCAGAGCGGGTCGAGATGGAAGAATTTCTCTCCCTCCGGCTGGTAGCCCGAATATTCGCTCCAGTCGGCGGCATAGGTCAGCCTGGTGCCCCCGCCGACAATCGCGCGCACCTCGCCGGCCAGCGCCACCAGCCCCGAAACGAAGGGGAAGCTGTTGCCCGCCCCGCGCACCGCGGTCATGCCCACCATTTCCGAGCCGATGATGAAGGCATCCACCCCGCCCGCCGCCGCGGCCAGCCCGGCATAATGGAGCACCATGGCGCGATAGCCGGGCAGGAAAGCGGCCACCTGCGCCGCCGCGCCGGCGCTTTTGTCGGGCGAGCCGGGCTGGCCGGGCGCCGGATGGCAGGTGATGCGGCCGCGCCAGGGATAGGCCCCCTGCATCGCCCCGCCATGCGGATCGGGCAGGCCGTTGCCCTCGGCAATATCCATCATCACCAGCGGATAGAGCGTCACCTTGAGCCCGCGCGCCCTGAGATCGGCGATGGCGGCCAGCACCGCGCCGTCCGAGGGGGTGCCGCCATAGGCCGCTCCGCCCTTGTGGCGCGACACCACCGGCACCTCGGCGCGCCCCAGCCCGGCCACCTGCCACTCGGCGTCGATCACCGCGCGCTCCGCCGCCTCGACGCGCGGCCCGATGCGGCATTGCCCGCAGCGCAGGTCGTCGCCGAACCAGGAGACCACCAGCGCCACATGCTCGAGATCGGGGCAGAGCGCGGTCAGCTCGTCCAGCGCCACGCTCCAGTCGCTGCGGCCGCTGAGCAGGTGGCTGTTTTCGCTTTCGGTGGTGCCCGGCCCGACGAGGCGCGTGCGCAGGCCGGGGTCGTAGCCGAACTCCGTCGCGCCGGGGATCAGCGTGATGGCGCGGATCCCGGGCTCCAGCTCGCCCACCACCCGGCACAGCTCCACCGACAGATGCGGAATGCGGTTGCCGAAGCGGTTGAGCGGCAATTGCTCGACCACCAGATAGCACAGCCCCCGATAGGCCGGGGCCACGCCCTGCGTCGCCTCGATCAGCCCGTCGGGCATCTGGCTTTCGGTGCCGCGATAAAAGCGCAGGGTCAGCCCGGCGGTATCGAGCAATTGGCCATCGGCCCAGATGCGGCCGAGATGGGCCACCTCGCCCTCGCAGAAGGCGACGGCGAAGCTCGCCCCCACCACTTCCTCCTGCGGCTGGCTCGGTTCGAGGAAGCCCTTGGCGCCCGAGCTTTCCGGGGAGAGGATTTCCAGCTCGCGCGCCCAGATGATGTTGCCCGAAATGCGGCTCCAGCCATAAAGGCGCGGCACGGCCCCGCCCTCGCTCGAGCCTTGCAGGCGCAAATCGCTGGCCGGGCTCGCATTGGTCCGCTTTTCGCCGAAAATCGCCCCATCGACGGCGCTGCCGGCCAGCGCCCCCAGCGCCCGGCCCACGGTGGCGCCGATAGGGCCGCCCACCAGCCCGCCCACGAATTGTCCCGCCAGCGAAAGCGCCAGAGTGGCCATGTCTTTTGTCCTCGAAAAAAAAAGCGTACGGAGGGGCTCGATGATGCAGTTATCTCCCTCCCCCTTGCGGGGAGGGATCAAGGGTGGGGG
>NZ_JAUCDN010000203.1:0-5983 GCF_034675085.1 Devosia sp. | reverse complement strand
GTTATGGGCAAACCCTGCCCCTGTCAAACCGAAAATGTGGGGAACCGCGCGGCCGGGCCGGCGGGGTGTGGTCTTGGCGCGCCGCCCCATGCTAAAGCCGATGCGCAAAATGCCAGAGCGTCCATGATCCAGACCGCCCATCCTTCCCCCCTGCCGCTGGCCAGCCGCGGCGCCGATGCGCTGAGCGGAAGCCTCGCCGCGCCGGGCGACGCCACGCTGGCGCAGACCGCGCTGATGCTGGCCGGGCTGGCCGTGGGCCGCAGCACGCTTTGCGGCCTCACCCCGACCCCCGAGCTTGTCGCCAGCGCCGAGGCCCTGCGCCAGCTGGGCGTGGCGGTGGCCATGGACGGGCGGGACTGGCATGTCGATGGGCTCGGGCCGCTGGGCCTGCTGGAGCCGCAGGCGGCCCTGGTGCCGGGCAGCGCCGAGGCCGCCACGCTGCTGCTGGGGCTGTTGGCGCCCTATCCCTTCACCACGCGCCTCGCCGGGCCGGCGGCCCGGCTTGCCCCGGCCCTGGGCGAAGCGCTGGCGCCCATCGGGCAGGTCAGAAGCGAGGTGGACGGGCTGAGCCTGCGCGGCTCGCCCCTGCCCCTGCCACTACAGGGGACGCTGGAAGGCCCCGATGCGCCGCTCAAGACCGCGCTGCTGCTGGCGGCGGCCCAGACGCGCGGAACCTCCACCCTTGTCGAGCCCGCCCCCAGCCAGGATCACGCCGAAAAGCTGCTGGCCGCCTTCGGGGCGCGGCTGAGCGTGACCGAGGACGAGGCCGGCGGCAGCACGCTGGCGCTGGCCGGGCTGAGCGAACTGCGCCCCCAGCACATCGCCATTCCCGGCGACCCGGCGCTGGCCGCCTATCTGGCGCTGGCGGCGCTGATCGTGCCGGGCTCGGACATCACCATCGAGAACGTGCTCATCAATCCGCTGCGCACCGGGCTCATCGATACGCTGCTGGAAATGGGCGGCGACATCCACTTCGTCAATCAGCGCCTTGTGGGCAGCGAGCATGTCGCCGACCTGCGCGTGCGCTCCTCGCGCATGAAGGGCGTGACGCTCTCGGATGCGCACAGCGCCGCCATCGCCGGGGATATCGCGCTGGTGGCCGTGGCCGCCGCCTGCGCCGAGGGCGAAACCAGCATTGCCGGCGGCACCCCCGCCCTGGCGGCGGTGCTCTCGGCCCAGAAAATCGACGCCAAAAGCCAGGACGGCCGGCTGACCATCACCGGCACCGGCAAGCTGGAGGGCGGCGGCAAGCCGGTTTCCAGCGCCGATCCGCGCCTCGCCATGAGCCTGCTGCTGCTGGGCCTGGTCAGCCGCAAGAAGGTGGCGCTGGAGGATGCGGCCAGCATCGAGGCGCTGTTTCCCGGCTTTGTCGACATGCTCCGCGGCGCCGGGGCCCGCATCGAATCCCCGAAGGGACGCCAGCCATGATCATCGCCGTCGACGGACCCGCCGCCTCGGGCAAGGGCACGCTGGCCTCCGGGCTGGCCCGGCATTATGGCCTGCCCTATCTCGATACCGGCCTGCTCTACCGCGCCGTGGGGCTGGCGGCGGCCGGCGCGGCCGAGGGGCCGGCCCATGAGGCCGCGGCCATCGCGGCGGCCCGGGCACTCGACGCCAGCCATCTGAGCGACATCGAGGCCCTGACCAGCGCCGAGGCCGGGGTCCAGGCCAGCAAGGTGGCGGTGATCGGACCGGTGCGCGCGGCGCTGTTCGACTACCAGCGCGCCTTCGCCACCCAAAAGGGCGGCGCCGTGCTCGACGGGCGCGACATCGGCACCCGCATCGCCCCCGACGCCGATGTGAAGCTGTTCATCCAGGCCGACAGCAAGGCGCGCATGGAGCGCCGCGCCCGGCAGCTGGAAAATCGCGGCGTGGTGGTTGACCGCTACGCCCTCTATCACCAGATAGAAGAGCGGGATGCCCGCGACATGCTCAATCCCCATGGCGGCTTTTATAAAGCGGACGACGCGCACTTGCTCGACACGACGCTTCTCGATATAGAGGCCGCACTCCGCGCAGCCATCGCGATCGTCGATGGGACCATGGCGCGCAAGGCAGGACCGGCCTAGCCGGTTCAAATCCACCCTTGCGCGGTTCGGCCCCGACCATCATCAGGCGCTGGCCCGGATCTTACCGCAATCAGATTTTCGATCGGGCGCTCGCGCGCCGGCATTTCCATTCGGGAAGTGGCGGGCTCCGGTCTTCACCCTCAACCCCCGGTGCATCGGAGATATGATTTGGCACAGCAGACTGTGACGAAAGAAGATTTCGAAGCCCTCCTGATGGACAGCTTCGTCGACAACGAGCCCTTGGAAGGCACCGTCGTCAAGGGCACCGTGGTCGCCATCGAAAAGGATCTGGCGATCATCGATGTCGGCCTCAAGACCGAAGGCCGCATCGCGCTCAAGGAATTCGGCCAGGCCGGCCGCGACGGCACCATCACCGTGGGCTCGGAAGTCGAGGTCTATGTCGACCGCGTCGAGAACGCCATGGGCGAGGCTGTCCTCTCCCGCGAGAAGGCCCGCCGCGAAGAGAGCTGGGTCAAGCTCGAAGAGATGTACAACGCCAATGAGCGCGTTGAAGGCACCATCTTCAACCAGGTCAAGGGCGGCTTCACCGTCGACCTGGAAGGCGCCATCGCCTTCCTGCCGCGCAGCCAGGTGGATATCCGCCCGATCCGCGACATCGCCCCGCTGATGAACGTGCCGCAGCCCTTCCAGATCCTGAAGATGGACAAGCGCCGCGGCAATATCGTGGTGTCGCGTCGTGCGATCCTGGAAGAATCGCGCGCCGAACAGCGCTCGGAAATCGTCCAGCAGCTCGAAGAGGGCCAGGTTGTCGACGGCGTGGTCAAGAACATCACCGATTACGGTGCGTTCGTCGATCTCGGCGGCATTGACGGCCTGCTGCACGTCACCGATATCGCCTGGCGCCGGGTCAACCACCCCTCCGAAGTGCTCACCATCGGCGAGACCATCAAGGTCCAGATCGTGCGCATCAACCACGAGAGCCACCGTATCTCGCTCGGCATGAAGCAGCTTCAGGCCGATCCGTGGGAAGGCATCGAGGCCAAGTATCCGATCGAGGCCAAGTTCACCGGCCGCGTCACCAACATCACCGACTATGGTGCGTTCGTGGAGCTGGAGCCGGGCATCGAAGGCCTGATCCACGTCTCGGAAATGAGCTGGACCAAGAAGAACGTCCACCCCGGCAAGATCGTCTCCACCTCCCAGGAAGTGGAAGTGGTGGTGCTCGAGGTCGATCCGGACAAGCGCCGTATCTCGCTGGGCCTCAAGCAGACCCTGGCCAATCCGTGGGAAAGCTTCGCCGAGAAGTTCCCCGTCGGCTCGGTCATCGAAGGCGAAGTCAAGAACAAGACCGAATTCGGCCTGTTCATCGGGCTGGACGGCGATGTCGACGGCATGGTGCACCTGTCCGACCTCGACTGGCAGAAGTCGGGCGAGATCGCGCTTGAGGACTACAACCGCGGCGATATCGTCTCGGCCAAGGTTCTCGACGTCGATGTCGAAAAGGAACGCATCAGCCTGGGCATCAAGCAGCTCGCCACCGGCGAAGTTGCCGACACCGCCGGCTCCGAAGGCGGCATCCGCAAGGGTTCCGTCGTCACCGGCACCGTCACTGAAGTCAATGACGGAGGCATCGAGGTCCGCATCGCCGACAGCGAGATGACCGCCTTCATCCGTCGCGCCGACCTCAGCCGCGACCGCAACGACCAGCGCCCCGAGCGCTTCTCCAAGGGCGAGAAGGTCGATGCGCGCGTCACCCAGTACGACCGCAAGACCCAGCGCATCCAGCTCTCCATCAAGGCGCTGGAAATCGCCGAGGAAAAGGAAGCCGTCGCCAATTACGGCTCGTCCGATTCGGGCGCGTCGCTCGGCGACATCCTGGGCGCCGCCCTCAAGGGCCGCGACAACAACTAAGCCCAGTCGGGTTTGGAAAACGGAAGGCCCGCGCCAAAAGCGCGGGTCTTTTTGTTTTGCCGTGATGGCAGGGAACCGGCTCATCCGCCCTCCCTCGATCCCTCCCCTCAAGAGCCTGCACCGGAAGCGCGCAAGCGCGCTATCCGGTGGGGAGGAGCGAGGCGTTAGGGAAAAGGTTGACTTCCGACCCCGACGCGATCAGGAAAAGCCAATCTCATTGGCTCGGCTTTCCCATGTTGCTCTGGCGTCCCCTGCTCCCCTCCGACCTGCCCGCGCTCTCCGCCGTAGCGGCCCAGGTGCATCCGGGATTTCCCGAGGACGATGCGGTCTTTGCCGAGCGGCAGCGGCTGTGCCCCGGCGGCACAATGCTGCTGGAAAAGGACGGCGCGCCGGCCGGCTATATGCTCAGCCATCCCTGGCGCTTCGGGCAGCTGCCGGCGCTCAACGCGCTATTGGGAGAAATTCCCCTCGACGCCGACACCTATTATCTGCACGACCTGGCGCTGCTGCCGGCGGCCCGGGGCAGCGGCGCGGCGGGCGTGGCGGTGAAAAAGCTGCTGGACACCGCCCGCGCCGCCGGCTTTGCCCATGTCAGCCTTGTCGCTGTCAACGGCTCGCAACCCTTCTGGACGCGGCATGGCTTTGCCGTGGAGGAGCGGCCGGAACTGGCCGGCAAGCTGGCGAGTTACGAGGCGGCGGCGCGGCTGATGGTGCATCGCTTCGCCCTTGTCAAAGCCGGCGGCGCGGCTTAGGCCAGAGCCAGATCAAGGAGCGCCCGATGCACGAGCCCGCTTCAGACCGTCTCGCCGCCGAAACCTATCGCCGCTCGCGCGGGGCCTGGCGGATTTTTGCCCTTGTTGCCGTCGCCCTGGCCATCCTGGTCGGGCTGGGGCGCTTCGCCTGGCCCGAAGGCGCCGGCGCGCCCTATATCGCGCGCCTCGTGATCGACGGCACCATCGCCACCGACCGGGCCCGGCTGGCGGCGATGGAGGCGCTGGTCAAGGACGAGAGCGTCGCGGCGGTGATCGTCGCCATCAATTCGCCCGGCGGCACCACGGCGGGCGGCGAAGAGCTCTATGAGGCGCTGACCCGGCTGCGCGCCGCCCACCCCACCGTGGCGGTCATCGACGAGCTGGGGGCCTCCGCCGCCTATATGAGCGCCATCGCCACCGACCGCGTGCTGGCGCGGCGCCTGTCCATCGTTGGCTCCATCGGCGTGCTCTACCAGCACGTCAATGCCGGAAAGCTGCTCGACACCATCGGGGTGGGGCTCGACAAGGTGGCCTCCGGGCCGCTCAAGGCCGAGCCGGACATCAACGAGCCGATGGAGGGGCCGGCGCGCGACTCTATCGCGGCGCTGGTCGATGACAGCTTCCAGTGGTTCGTGGACATTGTGGCGGAACGCCGCAACCTCGAACGCGCCGCCGCCCTGCGCCTCGCCGATGGCCGCATCGTCACCGGCCGGGTCGGGGTGCAGAACGGGCTGATCGACGCCATCGGGGGCGAAAGGGAAGCCCTGGACTGGCTGGCCGAAGCCCGCGAAATCGCCCCCGACCTGCCCGTGCGCACCGTCTGGCCGCTACCCTCGGGGGGAATCGATTTCATCGGGACTTTCCTGGGAAGTTTCTTGGGAAGTTTCTTGGGCGAACAGGCGCGCATCGCGCTGGGGATGCCGCAACGGACCATTCCGCTTGACGGGCTGGTTTCGCTTTGGCAGGTTGACGCCCGCTTCTAAGCATAAGGAGTGGACGCCGATATGCGGAGATGTGGATGATCAAGTCGGAACTCGTCGAAAAGCTGGCGGCTGAAAATCCGCACCTTTTTCAGCGCGATGTCGAAAATATCGTCAATGCCATTCTCGACGAAATCGGGGATGCCATGGCGCGCGGCGACCGGGTGGAGCTGCGCGGCTTCGGCGCCTTCTCGGTCAAGAACCGCCCCGCCCGCGTCGGACGCAATCCGCGCACCGGCGAGCAGGTGGATGTGGGTGAAAAATACGTGCCCCAGTTCAAGGCCGGCAAGGAAATCCGCGAGCGGCTCAA
>NZ_JAUCDN010000202.1:0-6029 GCF_034675085.1 Devosia sp. | reverse complement strand
ACGATGATGAAGGCACTGCCACGGCAAAGGCTCATTGTGCCGATGGTGCCGCCGATGGAGGGCAGCTTCAGCCCCGGTACCAGCACGCCGTTGAAGGCGCCGCACAGAATGCCGACGCCGACGCCCACCGCTACCAGCGTGGGCGTATCGGCCCCCGCTTGCAGGGCCAGCCCCATCAGCGTCGAGGCCAGCGCAATGATCGAGGCCACCGACAGGTCGATTTCGCCGGTGATGATGACCAGCGCCATGGCCAGCGCGATCAGCGCCTTTTCGGTGAAGTTGAAGGTGAGGTCCGACAGGCTCCAGGCATTGAGGAAATAGGGCGAGGCAAAGCTGTTGGCGATGAAGATACCCAAAGCGACCAGAACCAGCAGGCTTTCCCAGCTCAGCGCCGCCGATTTCAGGGGATTGTCGAGCCGGTCGGGAAGACGGCGGCCGGATGCGGTCGTGTCAGTCATGCGGCTTCCGCCTTCTTGAGAATGATGCGCCCCTTGCTGCGCTCGCCGCGCGCGTTGAGCACCACGGCCAAAAGGATTGCCGCGCCCGAAATGGCCATCTGCCAGAAGGGTGACACCCCGATCACCGGCAGCGCATTGTTGACCACGCCGAGGAACAGCGCGCCCAGCAGCGCCCCGGCCACCGTGCCGATGCCGCCGGCAATGGAGACGCCGCCGATGACGCAGGCGGCGATGATGGTCAGCTCATAGCCGCTGGCCACTTCCACCGAGGCGATCACATAGCGCGAAATCCACAGATACCCGCAAAGCCCCGAAATGGCCCCCGAGAGCACGAAGGCGAAGAAGGTGGTTCGACCCACATCGATGCCCGTATAGACCGAGGCGGTGGGGTTGACGCCGATGGCGTAGAAGGCCCGCCCGGCCGGCGTGCGGGTCATCAGCACATAGACCAGCCCGGCCACCACGATGGCGAACCAGCTCAATATCGGCAGGCCGAGAAAGGCGCCGCGCTGGAGCTGGATGAAATCGGGGCTCATCTGCGCCGCATTGACCCAGGCGCCACCGGAAATAACGAAGACCAGCCCCCGGAAAATGGTCAGCGTGCCCAGCGTCACCACGATGGAAGGAATCCCCAGCTTCCACACCAATATGCCGTTGAATGCCCCCAGCAGCGCCCCCACCACGACGCAGCCCGCGATCAGCAGCGGGATCGGGATCATGGGGAAAGCGGCATTGGCCATGGCCACGATCATGCCGGTCAGCGCCAGGTTGGAGGCCATAGACAGATCGATCGAGCGGGTGAGGATCACCGCCATCTGTCCCAGCGCCAGCATCATCAGGATGGAGGTGTCGTTGAAGATGGTGAGCAGGTTCTGCGGCTGGGAAAAGCGCGGAAAGCGCAGGGTGACGCCGACGATCACGGCGAGGATGGCCAGCGCCAGCCAGATTTCACGATTGCGGAAAAGCCGGGTCATGCCGCCTGCTCCTCGGTGATGCCGGCGGCAAAGCGCACCAGCGTTTCGGGTTGCAGGCCGATATTGTCGAGCGTCTGCACGATCAGCCCTTCGCGCATCACCACGATGCGGTCGCTCATGCCCAGGATTTCGGGCAGTTCGGATGAGACCATGATGACCGAGAGCCCCTGCGCCACCAGCTCGGCCATGAAGCCATGCACCGCCGCCTTGGAGCCGATATCGATGCCCTTGGTCGGCTCATCGAGGATGATGACCTTGGGCTGGGTGGCCAGCCATTTGGCGATGACCACCTTTTGCTGGTTGCCGCCCGAAAGGGTGGACACGTTCTGGCTCAGCGAGGCGGCGCGCAGGTCGAGCCGCTCGGTATAGGTGCGGGTGAGGGCAAATTCCTGCGCCGTACGCAGGAAGCCGGCGCGGCTGGTCTTGTCGAGGCTGGGCAGCGAGACATTCTTGAAGATGGGCTCGCCCGTCACCACGCCTTGCTTGCCGCGTTCCTCGGGCACATAGACGATGCCGGCATCGACCGCATCGGCGGCCGAACGCGGCGCGATGGTCCGGCCATCCAGCACCATCGTGCCGGCGCTGGGCCGCGTCATGCCGAACACGGCCTGCATCACTTCCGAGCGTCCCGCGCCTACCAGGCCATAAAAGCCCAGGATTTCGCCCTTTTTCACCGCAAAGGAGATGTTTTCGAATTCGGTCGGGTGGCTCAGCCCCGTCACCTCCAGCACCGTCTCGCCGATAGCGGCGCTGCGGGCGGGGAAGATCTGGTCCACCGCGCGGCCCACCATCATGCGCACGATTTCGGCCTGCGGGGTGTCCTTGATAAAGCCCTTGCCCACCTGCTCGCCGTCGCGAAACACGGTGTAGCGGTCGGCAATGCGATAGATTTCGTCGAATTTGTGCGAGATGAACAGAATCGCCTTGCCGTCCTGCTTGAGCAGGTCGACCAGCACGTAAAGCTCCTCGATTTCCTTCTGGCTCAGCGCGGCGGTTGGCTCGTCCATGATGACCACCTGCGCGTCCACCGACAGCGCCCGCGCCACCGCCACCAGGTGCTTCTTGGCAATGCCCAGTTCCTTGAGCGACATGCCGGCATCGATGCCGGCGGCCATGGAATCCAGCGTCTTCTGCGCTTCCACGCGCATGGTCTTCCAGTCGATCAGCCCCAGCCGGTTGCGCGGCGCATGGCCCAGATAGATGTTCTCCGCCACGCTCAGTTCATCGAACAGCACCGTTTCCTGGTGGATGGCGGTGATGCCGGCATGGGAGGCCGAAATGGCGGTGGGAAGGCTCACCACCTGGTCGCGTACGCGGATTTCGCCGGCATCGGGCTGGTAGATGCCGGTCATCACCTTGACCAGGGTGGATTTTCCCGCGCCGTTCTCGCCGATCAGCGCGGTCACTTCTCCCGGATAGAGTTCCAGGGAGACATCGTGCAGCGCCCGCACGCCGGGAAAGCTCTTGGAGATGCCGGTGAGGGTCAGGATGGGGTCGGTCATGTGTATCCCGTCATGGGCGGCCCGGCGCCGAAGCGCCGGACCCAAGCTCGACTTCGCTTAGAAATAGGTGGCGAATTCGGCAATGTTGGACTTGTCGAAGGTAAAGGGCACCGCCATCGGACCCGAATTGGTCTCGTCCAGCGTCACATGGCCCATGCGGCCCAGTGACAGGGTCACGCCGGGGGCGGGCTCGGCGCCGCCGATCAGGTCGTTGGCCAGCATGACGGCGGAGTAGCCCAGATCGATCGGGTTCCACAGCGCCACGCCTTCGGACGCACCGTTATCGATGAACTGCTTGAATTCGCTGGGCAGCGCCAGGCCGGTCACGTTGATCTTGCCGATCAGGTTCTGGTCGGTCACCACCTGCGCGGCGGCCACGACACCCACGGTGGTGGGGGCGATGATGGCATCCAGATCGGGATAGGCGGCGATGAGGCCGCGAGCCTCTTCGGTCGACTTCACCGAATCGTCGTCACCATAGACCACGGCCACGAGGTTGATATTGGGGAACTTCTGGGGAATGGCCTTCTTGGCCGCCTCGATCCAGGCGTTCTGGTTGGTGGCGGTGGAAGCAGCCGAGAGAATGGCGACGTCGCCGCCCTCGGGCAGGTGATCGGCGGCCAGCTTGATGATGGTTTCGCCGATCAGATTGGTGTCGGAGGGGTTGAGGTGCAGCTGGCGGCCCTCGGGGGCGACGCCCGAATCCCAGCTCAGCACCTTGATGCCGCGTTCCATGGCGCGTTGCAGCACAGGCACCAGCGCGTCCGGGTCGTTGGCGGAGATGGCGATGGCGTCCACCTGCTGGGCGATCAGCGCGTTGACGACTTCAATCTGCGCCTCGGCGGTGGCGGCGGTCGGGCCGGTATAGATGACTTCCACGTCACCCAGTTCGGCGGCAGCTTCCTGGGCGCCCTTGTTGGCGGCGTCGAAGAAGCCGTTGCCCAGCGATTTTACCACCAGCGCGATGCGGGTCTGGGCGAAGGCCGGGCTGGCCAGCAGGGCGGCAATAGCGGTTGTAGTCGCAAGCAGCTTGAGCAGTTTCATGATTTTATCCTCCCAGGGACAAGCTTAAGATCTTTGCTCAGGCCACGCCGGCTTGGCGGTCGGTCTGAGCGTTGGTTTCCGCCACGAAGAGACGCACACCTGCCGTTTCCAGCATCTGGCGGTCTTCGTCGCGGATGCCGGCGTCGGTGATGACGGCGGCTATTCGGTCGAGCCCGCACAGGATGAGGCTCGATCTGCCCGAAAATTTCGAGGAATCGGCGAGAAGGATCAGCTCTTCCGCCTGTCCGATCAGCGCCAGCTCCGACTGCACCACCATGGGGTCGGCCTCCATCAGCCCATAGGGCCCGACGCCCTGGCAGCCGATGAACATGCGCTTGGCGTAGAAATGCCCCGCCACCACCCCGCCGAAGGGCGAGAGGATGACGTTCTGCTCGCGATAGATGGTGCCGCCGGGGATGACGACGGAATTGCGCGAGTTGTGGATGAGGAATTCGGCGATGGCGAAGCTGTTGGTGAAGACCGTGAGCCGCTTGCCCACCAGGTGATGCACCATCTGGTAGGTGGTGGTGCCGCCATTGATGATGATCGGCTCGCCATCCTTGCACATGTCGGCGGCCACGCGCGCAATTGCGCGTTTCTGCGCCATGTTGATCGTTTCGTTGACCGAGAAGGGCCGGCCGATCAGCCCGCCCTGGGCCGGCGGGGTGATCGCCTCGGCGCCGCCGCGCACGCGCCGCAGCCGCCCCTGCACGTGCAGGGCGGCAATGTCCCGGCGGATCGTGGCTTCAGACGATCCGGTGACGTCGCAAAGCTCGGCCACCGTGGCGACGGGGCGCGACTGGACGGCGGCCAGGATAACGCGATGGCGTTCTGTTTCGTGCAAGGCTGATACTCCCTGAATGCATTTGCTTCCATCATTTCCGCGCAGAGTCAATCGCCCATTTGGCAATTCCCGTCACATTCACGCATAAATGACGAATTATGATCGTTTCTGATTGACACCACCCGCCGAACTGTGGCCATGTCCGAGCATATTTCCGTATTGCCTATCCTGTCGGGAGGAATGTCATGTCCACCACCGCGCCCAGGCGCCTTGCGAACCTTTGGGACGACGCCAAGGCGGCCGCCATGAGCGAGCCCGAGCGCCTCGTCTATCGCTCCAACCTGCTCGGGTCGGACAGGCGCGTCACCAATTACGGCGGCGGCAACACCTCCTCCAAGATCTGGCAGAAGGACCCGCTGACCGGCGACGAGGTGGAAGTGCTCTGGGTCAAGGGCTCGGGCGGGGACAATGCCTCGATCAAGCTCGACGGCTTCGCCACGCTCTATATGGACAAGCTCCGCGCCCTCAAGGGGCTTTATCGCGGCGTCGAGTTCGAGGACGAGATGGTGGGCTATCTGCCCCACGCCACCTTCAACCTCAATCCGCGCGCGGCCTCCATCGACACACCCCTGCATGCCTATGTGAACCGGCCCTATGTCGATCACATGCACCCCGATGCCATCATCGCCATCGCGGCCAGCAGGAACTCGAAAGAGCTCACCCAGCAGATTTTCGGCGACACCATCGGCTGGCTGCCCTGGAAGAAGCCCGGCTTCGAGCTGGGCCTGTGGCTGGAAAAATTCTGCCTCGAAAACCCCGAGGCCAAGGGCGTCATCCTGGAATCGCATGGCCTGTTCACTTGGGGCGACACGCCGAAAGAGTGCTACGAAACCACGCTTGCCATCATCAACCAGGCCATGGACTGGTTCGAGAAGGAAACCGCCGGCAAGAGCGTATTCGGCGGCAAGGCCGTCGATAGCTTGCCCGCCGACCAGCGTCGCGGCGTTGCCGCGCGCCTGATGCCGAAAATTCGCGGCTTCATCTCCAAGGACAGCCACAAGCTGGGGCATTTCGACGACAGCGACGCCGTGCTGGAATTCGTCAATTCCAACAATCTGCGCCCGCTGGCGGCTCTGGGCACCTCCTGCCCCGACCATTTCCTGCGCACCAAGATTCGCCCGCTGGTCATCGACTTCGACCCGGCCCAGCCCGATGTCGATGCGGTGATCGAGGGGCTGGCCGAGCAGATCGCCGCCTATCGCATCGA
>NZ_JAUCDN010000201.1:0-6069 GCF_034675085.1 Devosia sp. | reverse complement strand
GCCTGCACCCTCCCCCTTGTGGGGAGGGATGGGGAGGGGGAATGAAGGGCAGGGTACTCACGCATCGAGGTTCTTCCCCACGGCGCGCATCAGAAAGATGGCGACGATGTTGGCGATGATGACGGCGACAACGCCGCCAGCCGAGCCGGCGCCGATGTCGTTGGAGAGGATGCCGGTGCGGAACACCAGGAAGGCGATGTTGGTGGACGCATAGCCGGGGCCGCCGCCGGTGGTGACGCGGATTTCGGCAAAGATGCCCAACAGGAAGATCGTCTGGATGAGGATGACGATGGTGATGGCCCGCGCCATATGCGGCAGGATAATGAACCAGAGCCGGTTGGCCGCATTGGCGCCGTCCATCTCGGCGGCCTCGCGCTGCTCTTCGGAGAGCGACTGAAGCGCGGTGAGCAGGATCAGCGTGGCGAAGGGCAGCCATTGCCAGGCGACGATGACGATGACCGAAAACAGCGGATATTGATTGAACCAGTCCACCGGTTGCAGGCCGAAAGCCTTCCAGACATGGCCGAGCAGGCCATAGCCGGGATGCAGGAAGCCATTCTTCCAGATCAGCGCGGCCACCGGCGGCATGACGAAGAAGGGCGAGATGACGATGATGCGCAACAGGCCCTGGCCCCAGATGGGCTGATCGAGCAGGAGCGCCAGGAAGGTGCCGCCGACCACGGTGATGAGCAGCACGCCGCCCACCAGGATGAGGGTGTTCAGAAGCGACTGGACGAAGCTGGGATCGCCGATGACATAGACATAGTTCGCCCAGCCGGCGAAGCCCTGCATCATCGGGTTGAGCAGATTGTAGTTCTGGAAGCTGAACCAGAGGGTCATGACCAGCGGCACGATCATCCAGATCAACAGGACGATCACGGCGGGCGCCATCATGATGCGGGCCAAGGTGCGGGTTTGTGCGGTGGCCATGGTTCGGTTCCTAACGTCTGCGAATTCGTTTGGCTCTATCGGCCCCTCCTCTCAAGAGGGGTATATGCTTCGGACCCTTTGAAACCCATGGGCGCTGCCCCCGGACTTGATCCGGGGGGCGCTTTGGGCAAGCCCCTAGGCCGATGTGGCTCCCAATCCGGCCCTCGGGTCGAGCCCGAGGGCAGCGGCTGCGCATGAGAAAACACTTTGCCAGATCATCCGGCCAGCCGAAGCCGGCCGGATGCAGTCGCGGGAGGTCGTTACTTGATATAGCCGGCGCGGGTCATGTCGCGGGTGGTCGATTCCTGGGCCTGGGCCAGCGCGTCGTCGGCGCTCATCTGGCCGGCCAGAGCGGCCGAGAAGAGCTGGCCGACATTGGTGCCGATGCCGGCAAATTCAGGAATGGCCACGAATTGCACGCCGGTATAGGGCACGGGCTTGACCGTAGGATGGGTCGGATCGGCCGCATAGATGGAGCCCATGGTCATTTCCGCGAAGGGCGCCGCCTTCTGGTATTCGGGGTTCTCATAAAGCGAGATGCGGGTGCCCGGAGGCACGTTGGCCCAGCCATCCTTGGCGGCGACGGTGGCCAGATAATCCTTGCTGGTCGCCCAGTTGATGAATTTCTCCGCCGCGTCCTTCTGCTGGGACGAATTGGGGATGGCCAGCGACCAGGCCCAGAGCCAGTTGCCGCGCTTGCCCAGCCCGGTATCGGGAGCAAGGGCGAAGCCGACCTTGTCTGCAACGGTGGAATCGTTGGGATTGGTGACGAAGGAGGCGGCGACGGTGGCGTCGATCCACATGCCGCATTTGCCCTGCTGGAACAGGGTCAGGTTTTCGTTGAAGCCGTTGGACGAGGCGCCGGTGGGGCCGGCATCGGCCATCAGCGAGAGATAGGTGTCCAGCGTCGCTTTCCATTCGGGCTGGTCGAACTGGGGCTTCCAGTTTTCATCGAACCAGCGGGCGCCGAAGGAATTGGACATGGCGGTGAGGAAGGCCATGTTCTCGCCCCAGCCGGCCTTGCCGCGCAGGCAGATGCCGTTGATGTCGTTGGCGCGGTCGGTCATGGCGCGGGCGGCCTGGCCGATGAAGTCCCAGGTGGGGGCGTCGGGCATGGTCAGCCCCGCCTTTTCCATCAGGTCCTTGCGATACATGATGAAGGAGCTCTCGCCATAAAAGGGCGCGGCATAGAGCTTGCCCTCATAGCTAAGGCCGTTGCGGATGGGCGGCAGCAGATCGTCCACGTCATAGGCCGGGTCGGCCGAAAGCCCGTCGAGCGGCGCCAGCCAGCCCTGCTTGGCCCAGATCGGCGCCTCATAGGTGCCGATGGTCATCACGTCATACTGGCCGCCATTGGTGGCGATGTCGGTGGTGACGTTCTGGCGCAGGGTGTTTTCTTCCAGCACCACCCAGTTGAGCTCGATGCCGGTGGCTTCGGTGAAGGCGCCGGACAGGCCCTGCATGCGGATCATGTCGCCATTGTTCACCGTGGCGATGGTCAGCGTCTCCGCCGAGGCCGAGCCGGCAAGCGCCAGCGTGAGCGCGCCCACGAAAAAGGGTGTCAGTTTCATATAATCCTCCCAATGGCCGGAGCGAGCAATTGCTTCGGCTGTGGGCAATTACTCGCATATTAGACGAAAGTGTCAAGCCGCCTCAGCGGCCCCTTCTGGGGCGGCTGTGGGTAAGGCGCAGGGTGGTTTTCGAATTAATGCTGTAAAATCAGATGATTATGGGGTGCGAAGCAGGCCCTCGGCGCTGCGCTCGTCGGTGATGATGCCGTTGACGAGGCGGCGGTTGAGCATGGCGCGCATGCCGGGCAATTTTTTCTCGCCCATGGCGATTGCAATCACCTGCGAGCGTTCGCGCGAGGGAATCGGGGCCGAGGCGACACGGTCATTGATGATGCCGTCGATGAGCCGGCCATCGGCGTCGAAGGCCCAGCCGCAGATTTCGCCCACCGCGCCGGCCTTTTGCAGGCTTTTCAGCTCCTCGTCGGAAATGAAGCCGTCGAGATAGAGCGGGGCTTCGGGGCCGATATCGCCCATGCCGACAAAGGTGACATTGGCGGTGGCGGCCAGCGCCAGGGTCTGGCGGATCATCGGCTGGTCGTGCAGCAGCGCCCGCTCGCGCGCCGAGGAGGCGATCACCGGCAGCGGCATGGGAAAGCTGCGGGCCTTGACCGTATCAGCGATGTTGAAGATGACGTTGTAATAGGCGGCCGAGCCGTCCGGAGCGATATTGCCGGTGAGGGAAACCACCTTGTGGTGCGGGCAATCCATGGGCGTGAGCTGTTCGATGGCGGCCTTGAGCGTGCGGCCGGTGCCCACGGCCATCACCACCGGCTCGGGGCGGCGCAGCCAGCGCTCGATCTCGGCGGCGGCGGCCTCGGCCACCCCGATGGTGGTGGAGGAGCTGGTGGGATCGGACGGCACCACTTCGACGAAATCGAGAGCGAATCGGGATTTGAGGCGGCTGGCCAGGTCCAGGCACCGCCCGATGGGATGATCGAGCCGCACCTTGATCAGCCCCTCGCTGACCGAAAGCGAGACGAGGCGCTGCGCGGTCTGGCGGGAAATGCCGAGCTTGGCGGCGATTTCCTCCTGGGTATTGCCGGCGACGTAATAGAGCCAGCCGGCGCGGGCGGCCTCATCGAGTCGGGTATTGGAAGAGTCGGTGCGCTGCGCCATTGCCGGTCCTGTCATTCGGCGCGGATTATTCGGCCATGCGGGCTGCGCCTGCAAGGGCGTTCGTTCAGGGGCGGCCGGAAGGGCGCAGGGCGAGCTGGCTGAGGGCGACGCGGATATCGCGCTCTGTGTCTTTCAGGTGCATGCGCATGGCCTCGCCGGCGGCGCGGCCATTGCCGTCCTTGATGCAGTCGAGAATGCGCTGATGGGCGATGACGGTATCGGCCAGCGTGTGGCCGCGATGCTCGTGGCCGCGGCGGCTGATGAAGAAGCCCTCGCGCAGCGGCCGGCCCATGGCCTCGAAGAGAAAGCCCAGCACACGATTGCCGCTGGCCAGGGCCACGGCCTCGTGAAAGCCCACATCGTGGGTGTGAAAGCCATGCTCCTGCTCATAGCTCATCTCCTGGCCCGGCGCGCCCAGCATGTCGCGCATGCCCTGCAATTCGCCCTCGATGGCGGCGATGCCGGCGCGGGTGGCGCGCTTGGCGGCGAGGGTGGCCGACTGCACCTCGAGCGAGAGCCGCACCTCGATGAGGTCGAACAGCCCCTTGGGATCGTAGCGGATGACCGAGGTGAGGAAGTCGGCGAAGGCGGCGCCGTCGGGCTGGCGCACCACCGCCTTGCGCCCGCGCGCCAGCGCCAGCAGGCCCCGACCTTCCAGGAGCTTGACCGCCTCGCGGATGGTGAGGCGGCTCACATCGTGGTGCGTGGCCAGCTCGGCCTCGCTGGGCAGGCTCATCCCCGGCGCCATCTCGGTCAGGATGGTCTCGGCCAGGGCGTCGGCGACGGCCATGGCGGCGGTAGGCTGGTCGTGGCGATGCTCCGCATCCAGGGGGGTCACGTATCCTCCAAGGTATCTGATACCTTTCGCTTGTTTTTGCCCATTCGAGGTCTGATCGACCATCGCGGCGGAGCGATACGGACACGATAACGAGAGGAGCGTTGCGCCGCAACCTCCCTCAAATCATGGAATAGCGTTAATATTCGACTATCGAAAAAAATCAAGAGCGCCGGGAAAGCGGCTTTACACCGATATCTGATTATCCTAGGTTCCGCGCCATGGGCTTGGGAGGGCCCGGGGACGGCGGGGCCGTCGCGCCAGAGGAGTTGAGGTCCGCTCAGCTTGCCAAGCGCCGCAAGGCCCGATTCAGGGTTCGTCTGTCCCGGGCGGAGGGAATCGCGTCCCGCCCGCCGGCAAACAGAACCCCCGTCGGAACCCCGGGTTTTTCCCCTGATGACCATTCAACGCTTCTGAACTCGAAAGACACAAGGGAGTCGAGACGTGAAGATTTTCAAGACGCTTGCCACCGTGATGGCCGTCAGCGCCGTGGCGCTGACCGCTTCGCCGGCGGTCTTCGCCCAGGACAAGGGCCAGATCGGCATCGCCATGCCCACGCAGTCCTCGCTGCGCTGGATCTCGGACGGCAATGAGCTCAAGAGCGCCCTGGAGGGCAAGGGCTACACCGTCGACCTGCAATTCGCGGAAGACGACATCCCCAACCAGCTCGCCCAGATCGAAAACATGGTCACCAAGGGCGTCAAGGCGCTGGTGATCGGCTCGATCGACGGCACCACGCTCAGCGCCGTGCTGCAGCAGGCCGCAGATGCCGGCATCGAGGTCGTGGCCTATGACCGCCTGATCCGCGAAAGCGGCAATGTCGACTACTACACCACCTTCGACAACTTCCAGGTCGGCGTGTTGCAGGCCAATTCGCTGGTGAAGGGCCTCAAGGAGCGCTTCCCCGACACCAAGCCGTGGAATGTGGAGCTGTTCGGCGGCTCGCCCGACGACAACAACGCCTTCTTCTTCTATGACGGCGCCATGAGCGTCATCCAGCCGCTGGTCGATGCCGGCGACATCGTCATCAAGTCCGGCCAGCAGGGCATGGACACCGTCGGCACCCTGCGCTGGGACGGCGCCGTCGCCCAGGCCCGCATGGACAATATCCTCTCCGCCAATTACTCGGACGGCTCCCGCGTCGATGGCGTGCTGGCCCCCTATGACGGGCTCTCGCGCGGCATCATCTCGTCGCTGCGCGGCGTTGGCTATGGCTCGGCGGACCTGGCCTGGCCGATCATCACCGGCCAGGATGCGGAAGCACCCTCGGTGAAGGCCATCATTGCGGGCGAACAGTATTCGACCATCTACAAGGACACCCGCGAACTGGCCCGTGTCACCGCCGATCTGGTCGATACCGTCCTTTCGGGCAACACCCCGGACGGCCTGGACACCACCACCTATGACAATGGCGTCAAGGTCGTGCCGTCCATCCTGCTGACCCCCTATGAAGTCGACGCCAGCAACTACCAGGAACTGGTCATCGACTCGGGCTACATCAAGCCCGAAGAACTGCAGTAATCAGCGGTTCACGGATCGGGGGCCTCGCGGCGACGCGGGGCCCCTTTCCCGTCGGAACAGGGGGCGGTCGCCCCGGTCCGGCGCTGGTGGCGGGTC
>NZ_JAUCDN010000200.1:0-6077 GCF_034675085.1 Devosia sp. | reverse complement strand
GCCCACCCATGGCTATATCGAGAACACCATCGCCTCGATGCAGGCCGCCTTCGCCGCCGGCGCCGACATTGTCGAGCTCGACGTCCACCCCACCACGGACGGGCAATTCGCCGTGCTGCATGACTGGACGCTGGATTGCCGCACCGAGGGCAGCGGGGAAACCCGGAGCCATTCCATGGCCTATCTGCGCACGCTGGATGTCGGCTATGGCTATACCGCCGACAATGGCGCCAGCTTTCCACTGCGCGGAACCGGCATTGGCCTGATGCCGGAGCTGAAAGACGTGCTGGCCGCCATGCCCGACCGGCGTTTCCTCGTCAATTTCAAGAGCCGCGAGGCGCGCGAGGGCGACATGCTCGCCGCCTTGGTGCAGGACCATCCCGAATGGCGCCCCGCCGTCTGGGGCGCCTATGGCGGGGATGAGCCCAGCTATCGCGCCGCCGAGCAGATCGACGGCCTTACCGTATGGTCGCGCCGGAGCATGGTGGATTGCCTCCTGCAATATGAGGCGTTGGGCTGGACCGGCTTCATGCCTCAGGCCTGCCGTGGCACCATGGTCCTGCTGCCGATCAATGCCGCGCCCTTCATCTGGGGCTGGCCGCATCTTTTTGTCGAGCGCCTGCGCGCCGCCGGCAGCAAGCTCATCCTGCTCGGCCCCTATGAAGCGGGCGACCCCGGCACGGCCGGCATCGACACGCCGGACCTTCTCGCCCAGGTGCCGGCCGGATTCGACGGCTATATATGGACCAACCGCATCGAAACCATCGGCCCCGCGCTCCGGGAGCGCTAGCGTCATCTTGCCCATCGACGGCCGTCGCGCCGCGCACTAGGGTCAGCGCACTGCCTCAACTCGTGATTGGGTCATGCCATGCCGGTCGGCGTCATTTATGCGGTCGTCGCCTATTCGGTCTATTCCTGTGGCGACGCGCTCATCAAGGGCTTCGGGCAGAGCCTCTCGGTGTTCGAGATCGGCTTTTTCGTCGCCCTGTTCGGGCTGATGCCGGCCCTGTTCGTCAAGCCCAAAGGCGAGCGCTGGCGCGACACCTTCCGGCTGCAACGCCCGCTTCTGGTGCATCTGCGCGCCTTTACAGGCCTCAGCTCTGCAACTCTGGTGACCTATGCCTTCGTCACCATTCCCTTCGCCGAGGCCTATTCGCTGGTGTTCATGATGCCACTCTTCATCACCGTGCTGTCGGTGGTGGTGCTGCGCGAGCGGGTCGACGCCATGCGCTGGGGCATGCTGGCGCTCAGCTTTGCCGGCGTCATGCTGGTGGTGCGCCCCGGTTTTCGGGAGTTGCAGCTGGGGCACCTCGCCGCCCTGTTCTGCGCCTTTTTCGGCGCCGCCACCACAACCGTGCTCCGCATCATCGCCCCCATCGAGCGCCGGGTGAGCCTCATCGCCCTGCCCGCGCTCTATCTGCTGGTGGTCAACGCCGTGCTGATGCTGCCCGGCTTCGTCATGCCCACGCCGCTGCAATTCGCCCTGCTCGCCGCCGCCGGCACCATGGTGGGGCTGGGCCATATCCTGCTCATCGCCGCCACCCGCAACGCCCCCGCCAGCCAGGTGGCGCCCACCCAGTATATCCAGATCGTCTGGGCCATCGCCCTCGGCGCCATCTTCTTTGCCGAATATCCCGATCTCTGGGTCTATCTCGGCCTGGCCGTGGTGGTGGGCGCGGGGCTCGTCAATGTCGCCCGCGACGGCAGCCGAACCCGCATCGCCGGACGCTTCGCCGAATACCGCGCCCGCCGCCGCGCCTCCCCCACAGACATTTCCGAGGTACAGGGGCCGGAAATATGATCCGCTGGAAGGTGACGGAATCCACCAACGCTTGTATGGTAGGCTAAGATCTCGAGTCTTCCGCGCTTTTCCGGTGGATTGTAGCGATGCCGGCGGGCGTTTTCCTTGCGTTTCTGGCCTATTTCGCCTTTTCGGTATCCGACGCGCTCATCAAGGCGACCGGTCCCGTCATGTCGGTGTTCGAGATCGCCTTCTTCACCACCAGCTTTTCCATTCTTCCCGCCATGGTGAGCAAGCGCGGCGAGCGCTGGCGCGATCTCTATAAGCTGCGCCATCCCTTTCTCGTGCATCTGCGCTGCGCCACCGCCATTTCAGGCACGGCCTGCGTCATGTTCGCCTTCACCCATATTCCCTTCGCCGAAGTCTATGCCATCGGTTTCCTCGCCCCCATCGTGGTGACGGCGCTGGGCGTCTTCGTGCTCAAGGAAGAAGTGGGCCTGCACCGCTGGCTGCTGCTGGTGGCGAGCTTTCTGGGCGTGCTGCTGGTAATCCGGCCGGGCCTGCGCGAGGTCATGCCGGGCCACCTGGCCATGCTGGCCTCGGTGTTTTTGAGTGGCGTCACCACCACCGTGCTGCGCTACGTGGCTCCCCGCGAAAGGCGCGTGAGCCTCATCGGCATCCAGGTGATCTATTCGGCCATTCTCAACGGGATCATCATGCTGCCCTTCTTCGTCATCCCCACCCTGGAGCAATTGGCGGTCTTTTTCGGCATCGGCATCATGGGCGGCACCGGCGCGCTGCTGCTGATCGCGGCGGCGAGGCGCACGCCGGCCAACCTGCTGGCGCCGGTCCATTACAGCCAACTCATCTGGGCCATCGTGTTCGGCGCCGCCTTTTTTGGCGAATATCCCGACTGGGTCGCCATTGTCGGCATGCTGGTGGTTCTGGCGGCGGGGCTGGCCAATGTGCTGACCGAAAGGCTGAAAATCGTCTGGAAGCCGCGCCTGTTCTTCTTCCGAACGGGGCTGTGAGGGGCGCCCCCCCTCACTCCCTTCAGATCAGAGCGCGAATGGCGGCCAGAGCCTCCTCGGCCTTGGCCCCGTCGGGGCCGCCGGCCTGGGCCATGTCGGGACGGCCGCCCCCGCCCTGCCCGCCAAGCGCGGCCGAGCCGGCCTTGACCAGATCGGCGGCGGAATATGCGCCGGTGAGATCGCCGGTAACGCCAACCACCAGACCCGCCTTGCCATCATCGGCCCGGCCGATGATGGCGACGATGCCCGAGCCGACCTGCTGCTTGGCCTGGTCGGCCAGGCCCCGCAGATCCTTGGGCTGGAGGCCATCGACGATACGGCCGACAAAGGCAACGCCGTTGATGTTTTCCGGCCCGGCAGCGGCTCCGCCGGCGCCCCCGCCCATGGCCAGCTTCTGCTTGGCATCGCTCAGGGCGCGCTCGGAGCGCTTGAGCTGCTCCTGCAAGGCGGCGATCCGGTCGAGCACGTCATGGCTGCCGGCGCGCAGCAGGCCGGCCGCGGCATTGACGATGGCGACATTGGTATTGCCGCGATGGCGCGCGGCCTTGCCGGTCAGGGCCTCGATACGGCGCACCCCGGCGCCCACGGCGCTTTCGGCGACGACGGAGACCAGCCCGATATCGCCGGTGCGGCGCACATGGGTGCCCCCGCACAGCTCCACCGACCAGCCCAGACCGTTTCCGGTAGGCTCGCCCATGGAAACCACGCGCACCTCATCGCCGTATTTCTCGCCGAACAGGGCGCGCGCGCCCGATTCCTTGGCTTCCTCGACACCCATCAGCCGGGTTTCGACCGGCGTGTTCTGCAGCACGATGGCATTGGCGATGTCTTCCACCTCGGCCATTTCCTGCTCGCTCATCGGCTTGGTGTGGACAAAGTCGAAGCGCAGCCGCTCGGGCGACACCAGCGAACCCTTCTGGGCGACGTGATCGCCAAGCACCAGGCGCAGCGCCTCATGCAGAAGGTGAGTGGCCGAGTGGTTGGAGCGGATGGCGGAGCGGCGCTCATGATCGACGACCAGCGTCACCGGCTGGCCCGGCTTGAGCTGGCCCTGCGTGACGCTGACCTTGTGGGCAAAAACGCCGTGGTGTTTCTGCGTATCGGTGACGGTGGCGGCGAAGCCCTCGCCCCGCAACAGGCCGCTATCGCCGACCTGGCCGCCGCTCTCGCCATAGAACGGGGTCTGGTTGAGAACGACCACACCCTCTTCACCAGCGCCAAGGCTGGAAACCTCCGCGCCATCGCGCAGCAGCGCCTTGATCTCGGCCTCGGCGGTTTCGGTTTCATAGCCGAGAAATTCAGTGGGGCCGAGCTTGTCCGCCAGGCCATACCAGACCGTATCGGTGGCCGCCTCGCCCGAGCCGGACCAGCTCTTGCGCGCCTCGGCCTTCTGGGCCGCCATCGCCGCGTCAAATCCGGCCTGATCGACGCTGATGCCGCGCAGGCGCAGCGCGTCTTCGGTCAGATCGAGCGGAAAGCCATAGGTGTCGTAGAGCTTGAAGGCGGTGGCGCCGGCCAGAACCGCACCATCGCCCATGTCGCGGGTTTCGTCGGCCAGGATTTGCAGGCCCCGGCCCAGGGTCTTGAGAAAGCGCCCCTCTTCGAGCCGGACGGTCTCGGCGATCAGCGCCTCGCCCCGGCTCAATTCGGGATAGGCCTGACCCATTTCGCGCACCAGCGTGGGCACCAGCTTGTAGATGACCGGCTCGCTGGCCCCCAGCAGCGTGGCATGGCGCATGGCGCGGCGCATGATGCGGCGCAGCACATATCCGCGCCCTTCATTGGACGGCAGAACGCCTTCGGCAATGAGGAAGCTCATCGAGCGCAAATGATCGGCAATGACGCGCAGGCTGCGATTGCCCTCGCCGGCCGGATCGGCTCCGGTTGCCGCCGCCGCCGCCCCGATCAGCGCCTTGAACAGGTCGATATCGTAATTGTCATGCACCCCCTGCATCACCGCCGCGATGCGCTCGAGGCCCATGCCGGTGTCGATGGAGGGATGCGGCAGGCCGGTGCGGGAACCGTCGCCATGCTGCTCATATTGCATGAAGACCAGGTTCCAGATCTCGATCCAGCGGTCGCCATCTTCCTCCGGCGAGCCCGGAGGGCCACCCCAGATATGATCGCCATGATCGTAGAAGATTTCCGAGCAGGGGCCGCAGGGGCCGGTATCGCCCATCTGCCAGAAATTGGACTTGGCCCCGAGCCGCACGATGCGGTCCTCGGACAGCCCCGCGATCTTCTTCCAAAGGTTCAGCGCCTCGTCATCGTCCTGATAGACGGTGACCATAAGCTTTTCCCTGGGCAGGCCCCAATCCTTCGTAAGCAGGGTCCAGGCCAGTTCGATGGCACGGTCCTTGAAATAATCGCCGAAGGAGAAATTGCCCAGCATCTCGAAAAAGGTGTGGTGGCGCGCGGTGAAGCCGACATTGTCGAGGTCGTTGTGCTTGCCGCCGGCGCGCACACATTTCTGCGCCGTCGTGGCGCGCGAATAGGGACGCTTTTCCACCCCGGTAAAAGTGTTCTTGAACTGCACCATGCCCGAATTGGTGAACATCAGCGTCGGATCGTTGCGCGGCACCAGCGGGCTGGATGCAACCGCCTCGTGACCATTACGGGCAAAGTAATCGACAAAGCTCGAACGAAGGTCGTTTACGCTGGTCATCTAGAGGCTTTCATTGCGGAAAACGGCGCCATGGCGCCAGAGACGGAAACCGCGGCTTTTTATCGTGAGGGCGTCGCCCCTGTCCAGCGTCGGGGCGGGGAAATAAAACCACAGCCCGGCAAGCCCTGGTTCCAAGAAAAACCCCCGCCGAGGCGGGGGTGAAAATTGCATGGGACCGGCAGAAGCTATTCGTCACTGCTGCTATCGTCTTCCTCGCCGCCGGCAACCAGCAGCACTTCGCCCAGAAGCCCGGAGCTTTCACGCACGCCCTGCTCGATGGCGGCGGCAGCCTGCGGATTGTCCTTGAGGAACTGGCGGGCATTTTCGCGGCCCTGCCCGAGGCGCTGGCTATCCCAGGAGAACCAGGCGCCAGCCTTTTCCACGATCCCCGACTTGACGCCCAGATCAAGCAGCTCGCCGGTCTTGGAAATGCCTTCGCCATACATGATGTCGAACTCGACCTGGCGGAAGGGCGGTGCAAGCTTGTTCTTGACCACCTTGACGCGAGTCTGGTTGCCCACGATCTCCTCGCGGTCCTTGATGGCGCCGATGCGGCGGATATCGAGGCGCACCGAGGCGTAGAACTTGAGCGCGTTGCCGCCCGTGGTGGTTTCGGGCGAGCCGTACATGACGCCGATCT
>NZ_JAUCDN010000199.1:0-6242 GCF_034675085.1 Devosia sp. | reverse complement strand
CAGCAGCGCAAATGTTTCGTCGGGGATCGGATGATGCGAATAAAAGGCGAAATGCGACTCGCTGGCGTCGTTCAGGGGGAAGGCGACGAAGGCCACGTCATATATATCGCAAAAGCCATAATATTTTCGATAAAATGGCGTGTCGAACCAGCTTGCCGGCAAATCCCGACGCAGCGAATAGGTCCGGAAGGTGCCGACATTCCTGAGGGGGATCAGGAAGGACGGATCGATGTCCCGGCGCTCCCAGACCTCCATCACACCCGCCATGTGCTTGCCCTCGGACTGTAGCGGGATCGGGTGAAGCGCTTCGCTGGCGACCACCCGCCAGCCGCGCAACTGGTCGGTTTCCTCAGTGCCTTCCATGCGGATGGCTCCGGCCCAAGTTGCATTCCAGACGCCGCCGAATTCGGAAAGGCGAGCCATCAGATGCATGATCGCCGTCTTCGATTGACTAAGCTCGAAGTCTGATAAATCGTCCCATAAATTATGTATTTCTTCTTGTGGAGTGAAGAGCATCAATATTCGTTGGCGCGCCGGACACTTGATTCTCCTTTCTTACTCCGATGCCAAGTCATTGGCCAATAGCGTTCCTACGCGTTGCCGGCTCTTGCTGCTCCCGCAGTACAGGGCGTCCAGGAAATCAGATTGGGCGCCACCCTGAGTTCGCCCGAAGCCTCTCATCTGTCGGGGAGCCTGATAGCAAACCCACTGGGCACCCAGATGCCGTGAGCGGGAGCCATCCACCTCATTTGGAAGGGGAGGCGTCGCAACCAGACCGCTTCCGATCCGAGGCTGTGTGAGAACTCGCTGCTCTGAGCGAACGGTTAACTGATCAACGGTGCCCACATGTATTGAATAATCGGGACAACATCGAAGAATTTATCTCGCCTTAGATGCCCACTGCGCACTATCAATGTGTTTCTGCAGGCCCTCGTTCCTGCGCTAGACGTCTCATGCACCGGGTCGCAACTGCCGTATGAACGAGCCAAATCAAGACCTGTTGCAGCAGTGCCTGTCCATCGACATTGAGGTCAATCCGGCGACCGGGGTGCTTTTTGCATTTGCGGCCGTTTCTTCAGATGCCGCAGCCTCGATTATCGCCGGCGCGGGCCAGATTGAGCAGGGTCTTGATAGCCTCGAGCGCCTTGCGCCAGATGACCTATACCTGCTCGGGCATAATATCCTGCGACACGACCTGCCACACCTTGCGGCAGTCCGGCCAGCGTTGGCGAAGCTGTTCTCTGCGCCAATCGACACGCTGTGGCTCAATCCGCTGGCCTTCCCACGCAATCCGTACCACCATTTGGTCAAGCATTATCATGATGGTCGCCTCCAGAGCGGCCATGTGAATGATCCTGAAATGGATGCGCGGCTGGTGTTCGACGTATTGCGCAACCAGCTTGCTGCGCTTCGGCAGCTTGACCGTGACCAGCCAGATGCTGTCAGCGCCTATCATTTCCTGACCACCAGAGCCGAACAGTCGGCCGGCTTCGACGCCGTCTTCCGTCATGTGCGGGAGGCGCAGGCGCCAAGCCTCAGCGAGGCGGAGCAGAGCATTCTCCGCCTCCTCGGTGGGCGCGCCTGCAACTCGGGAACAAGACAGCTTCTGCAACGCCTTTCCAACCCGCAGCGCGGCTGGCCGACAGCCTACGCATTGTCCTGGATTCTCGTCGCCGGTGGCGAATCCGTCATGCCGCCCTGGGTGCGCATGACGTTTCCTGAGGCCGCCCAGATTGTGCGCGACCTTCGGGATAGCGCATGCGATGATCCGGCCTGCACATGGTGCCGGGAACAGAACGATCCGGTAACGGCCCTGTCACGCTGGTTTGGCTTCGATGGTTTCAGGCCAGAACCCGTCGACGACATGGGGCGTCCGCTGCAGGAGCGCATCGTTGATGAAACGATGAGAAGCGCGTCCTTGCTCGGCATCCTGCCCACCGGAACGGGGAAATCCGTCTGCTACCAAATTCCGGCCTTGTCCAAATTCGACAAGACGGGGGCGCTGACCGTGGTCATCTCGCCCCTCGTGGCCCTGATGGCCGACCAGGTGCAGGGCATGGAACGCTCCGGCATTGCCTCGGCCGTCACCATCAATGGCCTTCTCTCCATGCCGGAGCGGCAGGATGCCCTTGACAAGGTCAGGATGGGTGAAGCGTCCATGCTGCTGATCTCGCCCGAGCAATTGCGCAGCGTCTCCGTCCGCACCATCCTGGCGCAGCGCGAAATTGGCCTCTGGGTTTTGGACGAGGCCCATTGTGTTTCGAAATGGGGGCACGATTTCCGCCCCGACTATCGCTATGTCGGCCGGTTCATAAAGGAGAGCGCAGGCGATCAGTCGCCACCGCCGGTCCTTTGCCTGACTGCCACCGCCAAGCCCGAGGTCGTGCGCGACATACGCGACCATTTCCAGACCCGCCTGGGTATCGACCTGCAGTTGCTCGATGGCGGTTCGGTGCGCACCAATCTCAGCTTTGCCGTGCGGCAAACCAACAAGGCCTCCAAGCTGGCCGATATTCTCGATGTCATCGAGGACAAGCTCCCGCCACAAGGGGCCTCCGGCGCAATCGTCTATTGCGCGACTCGCGCCGAAACCGAGCGGGTCGCCGGCTTCCTCAAGCAGCAGGGCCTGGCCGCCGAGCACTTTCACGCTGGCCTGCCGCCGGATGAGAAGCGCGCCATCCAGGAACGCTTTCGGACCGGCGACCTGCGCATCATCGCCGCCACCAATGCCTTTGGCATGGGCATCGACAAACCCGATATTCGCCTCGTCGTTCATGGTGACATTCCCGGCTCGCTGGAAAACTATTTGCAGGAAGCCGGTCGCGCCGGCCGCGACCGCGACCATGCAGATTGCGTCTTGCTCTATGCATCCGAGGATGTAGAGCGGCAGTTCTCGCTCTCGGCCCGCTCCCGCCTTGCCCGGCATGAAATCGGCGCCATCCTGAAAGCCATCCGCCGCATGGATGAGCGCACCCGCAAATCGGGCAAGGTCGTGGCCACATCCGGAGAGATCGTCCACGCCGAGCGCGATCGGGAATTCGCCCGCGAGACGGCCACCGATGATACACGCGTCAAGACGGCAATCTCCTGGCTTGAGGAGGCAGCCCTGCTGGCCCGTGAAGAGAACCGGGTCCAGATCTTTCCCTCCTCGCTCCGAGTCAGGTCGATCGCCGAGGCCCAGGCGATCCTGGCGAAGGCAAATATGACCGACGCCAACCGGAACAGGCTTCTCGATCTGGTCCGCCACCTCATCAATGCGCCGCCCGATCAGGGCGTCACTACAGACGAACTCAGCGGCGCCAGCGGCTTTGCTGCCGGTGCGCTCAACAAGGCCATGTCCGATCTCGAAGCGCTGGGCATCGCCCGCAATGACACGGCGATTACGGTTTTCGTCCATGTCGGCGGCGACGGCTATTCGCGCCATCGCTTCGAGCTCGCATCGCGCCTGGAAACCGATCTTATCGCCATGATGCGCGAGGCGGCGCCCGATGCCGAGGGCGAGATCGGTGTGCCTCTCAATCTGCCCGCCACCTGCCAGGCTCTGCGCGATCATGGGCATTCCACCGTCGGTCCTGGCAATGTCGAGAAGCTCATTCGTGGCATGGGGCGCGATGGCCGCGACCAGGAAGGCGGCAAGGGTAATCTGCGGCTGCGCACGCTGTCGCGCACCACTCTTGCCGTGACCCTGCAGCGCTCCTGGCAGGCGCTTGAGCAGACGGCCTCTATTCGGCATCAGGGGGCGGAGCTTCTGCTCGCTCACCTGCTCGGCAAGGTTGCGAGGGGCACGCGGGGCAAGGATATCCAGGTCGAAACGACCATGGGCGATCTGTTGGCCACGCTGACGGGCGACGCTTTCCTGCGCAGCAGCAGCGTCAAGGAAATGCCCCGGCTGATGGAGCGCGCGCTGCTCTGGCTGCACGAACAGGAAATAGTGACCCTGGGCAAGGGCCTCACCATCTTCCGCCCGGCCATGACGGTGCACCTCAATCCCGGTGGTGGCCAGTTCACGCAGAAGGACTTTATCCCGCTCGATGAGCACTATGCCGAGCAGACGGCGCAGACCCATGTCATGGCTGCCTATGCCGAAAAGGGATTGCAGGAGATCAGAGAGGCTGTCCGGCTTTCCGAAGACTATTTCGTGCTCGACCGCGAGGCCTTCATGCGCCGCTGGATGCCAGGAAAGGGCATGGAACTCAGGCGTCAGACCACGGGTCCTGGCTCCGGCAAGACGCGCGTCCTCGTCCATCGTATTGCCTATCTCATCCGGGTTAGGCGCGAAGATCCGCGGGAAATCCTCGTTCTCACCTACAATCGCCACGCCGCATCCGAAATCCGCATCCGCCTGCGTCATCTGATCGGCGACGATGCCAATGCGGTCACCGTCTCGACCTGCCACGCCTGGGCCATGCGGCTGGTCGGCGCCAGCTTTGCCGGGACACAGACCGGCATCCGCGATTTCGACGGTGTCGTGCTAGAAGCGGTGCGTCAGCTGAACGGCGAGGGGTTGAGCAAGTCTGAAGCTGAGGCCGTGCGCGAGACGCTGATCCAAGGCTATCGCTGGATACTGGTGGACGAATATCAGGACATCGGACCCGAGGAATATGCCCTGATCTCGGCCATTGCCGGCCGCTCGCTGGAAGATGCCGATCAGAAGCTCAGCCTCTTTGCCGTCGGCGACGACGACCAGAACATCTATGCCTTTGCCGGCGCCTCGATCGACTTCATCCGCAAGTTCGAGAGCGACTACAATGCAAGGCCAGAATTTCTCATCGAAAACTATCGATCGACGCAGGCCATCATCGCTGCCGCCAACACGGTGATTGCCCCGGCGCGGGATCGCATGAAATCGGGCCATGACATCGTCATCGACCGAAGGCGCCGCAACCAGCACCCGGGTGGTGACATGGCGTCGCTCGACCCTGTCGTGCGCGGCCGGGTCCAGCTTCTCCATGCGCCATCCGGCGATCTGGCACAGGCCATGGCCGCCATCGATGAATTGGTGCGCCTCTCACGTCTGGATCCAGACTGGAACTGGGCCAATGCCGCCATCATCGCCCGCGACTGGCGCCGCCTGGAGCCAGTGCGTGCCTATGCCGAAGCGCAGGGCATTCCTGTTGAAATGGCCAATGAAAGCCTGCCCAGCATCTGGCGCCTGCGTGAAATGCAGCTCTTCATCGATGCGGTGCGGGCCGCACCGACAGGCATGATGACCATTGCCGACATGGTTTTGGCGCTGAATGCCATCACGCCTAATGCCTGGACCGATCTCATCGCGGAGGGTCTGGCGGCGCTTGCGCGGGAACTCGCCAGCCAGGCCATGCCGAGCCCCGACATCGTCGAGTGGTTTGCCGAATGGGCCAGCGACGCGCGGAGTGAGCAGCGTGGCCTGCTCCTGCTCACCGCGCACCGGGCAAAGGGGCTTGAATTCGAAGATGTCGTCATTCTCGACGGCGGTTGGGATAAACCATCCCGCAATGAGGATGCCGACGCCCCCCGCCGGCTATTCTATGTCGCCATGACCCGCGCCCGCCGCAGTCTGACGATCATGGCCGCCGGCACCCATGCCTTCGTGCCGGGTGACGGGACCATTGCCCTGCGCCGCCAGGCACCGCCCAGTGTTGCGCAAGAGTCCCTGGTCAATGCCGCCTATCAGGTCCCCGACCTCGCAGTGGTGGACCTGTCCTGGGCAGGCCGCCTGCGCCACGGAAACCCATCGATTGCGGCCATCGCCGCTGCCCGCGTCGGCGACCCGATACAACTGCGTCACAACGGTCAAAACTGGATAATAGAGGACCGGAACGGCGTGCAACTGGGCCGTATGGCCAAAGCTTGGTCACCGCCGGATGATTGCAAGTTTGTCCGCGGCATTATCGGCGCCATCGTCATCTGGAAAAAGACCGACAACCAAGAGGAGTACAGGATTCACATCCAGCGCGACAGATGGGAAGTCGTGCTTCCGGAAATCGTGTTCGAGTAAATTATAGAACCACTGCCAACTATTAAGTGACTGGGCATTAATAGGTAAATTCTTCAATAGGCAGCTTTCTCCTGCGGATTGTGCGACCATTTGGCCTGGTGCACGCGATGGATGCAGAGGGGGCTGAACACATGGTTCGAGCGAGAGCTCGCGCAGATGCAGGACGCTCGTATCCTCCGAGCGCCCATAACCGGCCGCGCGCCGGGGCTGTGCAAAGCAAAACCCGTGTATGTTACCAGTCGGCCAGGCGGGTGCTGTTCAGCAG
>NZ_JAUCDN010000198.1:0-6263 GCF_034675085.1 Devosia sp. | reverse complement strand
GACGTCATCGAGAGCGTCTCCTTCACCGGCGGCCCCTCGGTCACCATCAAGTCGCACCACAATGTGGGCGGCCTGCCCGAGCGCATGAATATGCAGCTTGTCGAGCCGCTGCGCGAATTGTTCAAGGACGAGGCGCGCGCGCTGGGCCGCGAGCTAGGCATTCCCGACAGCTTCATCGGCCGCCACCCCTTCCCCGGCCCCGGCCTCGCCATACGCTGCCCCGGCGGCATCACCCCGGAAAAGCTCGACATATTGCGCCAGGCCGACGCCATCTATCTCGACGAGATCCGCAAGGCGGGGCTTTACGACACCATCTGGCAGGCCTTCGCGGTGCTGCTGCCGGTGCAGACCGTGGGCGTCATGGGCGACGGGCGCACCTATGAATTCGTCTGCGCCCTGCGCGCCGTCACCTCCGTGGACGGCATGACCGCCGATTTCTACCCCTTCGACATGGCGTTCCTGGGCAGGGCGGCCACCCGCATCATCAACGAAGTGCGCGGCATCAACCGCGTCGTCTACGACGTCACCAGCAAGCCCCCGGGCACCATCGAGTGGGAGTGATCCAGCTCCCGCTCACGCGGCGGGCAGCAGGGAGACCGTCAACAGCGCGAGCGTGACCAGCAGGGCGATCGACAGCGCGCCTGCGGCCAGCACCCTGCCCCCCGATGCCAGGATGGAGCGCAGATCGACCGACAGGCCGAGCGCGGCCATGGCGATCAGCGTCAGGCTTTCCGAAGCCATGGTTAGCGGAGCGACGGCGGCTTCGGGCAGCAGGCCCGAGGACCGTGCCGCCATCAGCAGCAGAAATCCCACGATAAACCAGGGCACCAGAACCGAGACCGGCAGGCGGACGCCGCCCTTGCGCCCATGGCGAAGCCCCACTGCCAGCACCACCGGACCGAGCATGAGCACCCGCACCAGCTTGACGATGGTGCCGATCTGCGTGCTCAGCGTTCCCATTGGCGCCGTCGCCGCCAGAACCTGCGGCACGGCATAGACGCTGAGCCCCGCCACCACGCCATATTGCCACTCGCCCAGTCCCAGCAGGGGCGCGCTCAGCGGCAGCAGCACCACCACCAGAATGCCCAGAACGGCGGTGAAGCCGATCGCGGCGGCAACGTCCTGCGCCGGTGCGCCGATGGCCGGCGCCGCCGCCATGATGGCGGAATTGCCGCAAATCGAATTGCCGCAGGCCACCAGCGTCGCCAGCCTGTCGTCGAGGCCGAGCAGCCGGCCGATGCCATAGCTGGCGCACAGCGTCACCGTCACCACCCCGATGATGGCCGCGATCAGTTGCAGGCCCGAGGCGGCGATGGCGGCGGCGCTGATTGTGCCGCCCAGCAGCACGATGGCGATTTCCAGCACGATGCGGGCGGAAAACTGCGTCCCGGCCTGGAAGCGCTCGCTCAGCCCGAAAATTGTGTGCAGCAGCGTGCCGACGAGAATGGCCAGCACCAGCCCGTCCACATAGACATAGCCGAGCAGCCCCGCCTCGACCCGCTCCGCCCCCGCCGCCAGGAGACCGATGGCGGCACAAAGCAGCAGGCCGGGAAAAATTTCCAATATTCTGGCTCGAATGGGCATCCTGTTCCCCTGGAGAGGCTGGCAGGGATAGGACGCGGCCTTATGTTAATCCATCGAATAATATGACATGTTTCATTCGAAGGAGCTGAACGATAACCCTCGAACAGCTTGCCATTTTCGTCGCCGTGGCCGAACGGGAGCATCTGACGCAGGGGGCGGCGGCCATTGGCCTCACGCCTTCCGCCGCCAGCGCCGCCATCAAGGCGCTTGAGGCGACCCATCAGGTCGATCTGTTCCATCGCGTCGGCCGGCGCATCGAGCTGACCCGGGCGGGGCTGATGTTCCTGGCCGAGGCGCGGCGCATGCTGGCTTCGGCCGAGCAGGCCAGGAACCTGCTGAGCGAGTTGGGCGGGCTGCGCACCGGCCAGCTTGAAATCGAGGCCAGCCAGACCATCGCCAATTACTGGCTGCCGGCGCGGCTGATGCGCTTTCGCACCCTCTATCCAGGAATTTCCGTCGCCTTCCGGGTCGGCAACAGCGCCGGCGTCGCCCAGGCGGTGCTGTCGGGGCGCGCCGAGCTCGGCTTCATCGAGGGCGGCGTGAACGAGCCGGCCCTGGCGGCTACGGCGCTCTATTCAGATGAACTGGTCGCCGTGGTGTCGTCGCGCCTGCCGGGTGGCGCCACCGCCAGGCTGGAGGAGATGGACTGGGTCATGCGTGAGCCCGGCTCGGGCACGCGGGCCGAATTCGAGGCAGCGCTGGCCGCCATCGGCGTCGCGCCTGCCCAATTGCACACGGCATTGACCCTGCCCACCAATGAGGCGGTGCTCAGCGCCGTGCGCGGCGGGGCCTGCGTCGCCGCCCTGTCGCGTCTAGTTGTCGAGCCCTTCCTCGTCTCGGGCGAACTGGTGGTGCATGAGCGGGTTCTGGCCCGGCGCGATTTCACCCTGCTCCGCCACAAGGAGCGGCGCCTTTCCGCCGCCGCGGCGGCTTTTGCCCGGCTTTGCCGCGAACAGCCGGATTGAGCCGGCGGAAAGCCCGGGCGCAGATTTGCAATTGGCGGGCCGCGTGTTAAAGCTGCGCCGCAATTTTCGACCAGCGCAGGCAGGCCATGTCTCAGGACAATATTTTCCAGGAAATCGACGAGGAGCTGCGCAGCGACCGCATGCGCGCCCTGTGGCGGCGCTTCGGGCCCTATGTCATCGGCGCGGCCATTGCCGTTGTGGCGCTGGTGGCGGTCAATGAGGGCTGGAGCTGGTACCATTCGAGCAATGCGGCCAAGTCCTCCGACGAGCTTTATGCCGCCTTCAGCCTCATCGATGGCGGCGATCTGGCCGCCGCCGAGGCCCAGCTCGACACTTTGATCGGGGACGGCACCGGCGGCTATCCCATCCTCGCCCAGTTTCGCAAGGCTGGCGTGCTGGCCACCGACGGCAAGGTCAGCGAGGCGGTGGCGCTTTACGACAGCCTGGCCAACAGCCAGTCCAATCCCAATCTGCGCGAGCTGGCGCTGGTGCTGGGCGGCATGCTGATGGTGGACAATGGTTCGCTCGGCGATGTCGAGGCCCGTGTGGGGAGCCTCACCACCGAGGCCAGCCCCCTCCGCAACGGCGCGCGCGAGGCGCTGGGCCTGGCCCAATACAAGGCCGGCGATTTCGCCGCCGCCCAGGCCAGTTTCGAGGCGGTCATCAACGACCCCATGACCCAGTCCGCCACGCGCAATCGCATGGGCTATTATCTGGCCCAACTGCTCTCGCGCGGCGCCATCGCCGAGGAACCGGCGGCGGATGCGGGCGAGGCCACGCCGCTCGAGCCGGCCGCGCAATAGCGGCCGCTTCTTCGGCTTTTTTCGGGATAGCTGCGCATGAGTGTTACCCTTGCCATTGTCGGGCGTCCCAATGTCGGCAAATCCACCCTGTTCAACCGGCTGGTGGGCCGCAAGATCGCGCTGGTCGACGATACGCCCGGCGTCACCCGCGACCGGCGCGAGGCCGAGGGCCGCATTGCCGATCTCACCTTCCGCGTGCTCGACACCGCCGGCTATGAGGATGTGCGCGACGGGAGCCTGGAAGACCGCATGCGCCAGCAGACCGAGCTGGCCATCCGCGAAGCCGACATTATCCTCTTCATGATCGATGCGCGCTCGGGCGTCGTGCCGCTGGACGAGCGCTTCGCCCAGGTGCTGCGCAAATCCGGCAAGGACGTGCATCTGGTCGGCAACAAGGCCGAAAGCTCGGCCGCCGAGGCGGGGCTGGTGGAGGCATTTAAGCTTGGCTTTGGCGAGCCGATCCCGCTATCCGCCGAGCATGGGCTGGGCCTGTCCGAACTCTATTCCATCGTTTCGGCCGCCATCGACCGCGCCGCCGCCGGCAAGGCGGAAGGGGAGGCCGATGACGATCTGGACGCCCTGCCCGAGGTCGATGTCGACATCACCCAGGACATGCTGGAGGGCGAGGGCGAAGAGGCGACGCTGCGCTGGAACCCGCGCCGTTATCTCAACGTCGCCATTGTCGGCCGGCCCAATGCCGGCAAGTCCACGCTGGTCAACCGCATGGTGGGCGAGGAGCGCGTGCTGGTCGGCCCCGAGGCCGGCATCACCCGCGACAGCATCCTGGTGCCCTGGGAATGGCAGGGCCGCACCATCAACCTGGTCGATACTGCCGGCATCCGCCGCCGCTCGCGCGTCACCGGCAAGCTCGAAAAGCTGGCGGTGAGCGATAGCCTGCGCTCCATCCAATATGCCGAAATCGTCGTGCTCATGCTCGACGCCACCATTCCGTTCGAAAAGCAGGACCTGGCGCTGGCCGACCTGGTCGAGCGCGAGGGCCGCGCCATGGTCATCGCGCTCAACAAATGGGACCTGATCGAGGACAAGAACGCGGCGCTGGCCGAATTGCGCGAGGCCTGCGAGCGCCTGCTGCCCCAGCTTCGCGGCATTCCGCTGGTCACGCTGTCCGGGCTCACCGGCAAGAATATCGACAAGCTGATGGATGCCATCTTCACCATCGAGCGCAGCTGGAACGCCCACGTTTCCACCGCCCGGCTCAATCGCTGGCTGGCCGGCATGCTGGCGAGCCACCCGCCCCCGGCGGTTTCGGGCCGGCGGCTGAAATTGCGTTACATGACGCAGGCCAAGACGCGGCCGCCCAGCTTCATCATCTTCGCCTCGCGCCCCGATGCATTGCCGATGGCCTATCAGCGTTATCTGGTCAACGGATTGCGCGAAGCCTTCGACCTGCCCGGCACCCCGATCCGTCTCTGGATCCGTGCCGGCAGCAAGAACCCCTATGACGACCCGACCAAGCGCCGGATCGGCTGACGCCTCCAATGCCGCCCCGGATTAAGCCCGGGGCAGCACCTTTGGATGGCCCTTAGCGCCCGCTGCGGTAATTCGGCGCTTCGCGCGTAATCGTCACGTCATGCACATGGCTTTCGTGCAGCGCCGCGCCGGAGATTTTCACGAACACCGAATTGTCGCGGAAATCCTTGAGATTATGCGCGCCGGTATAGCCCATGGAGGCGCGCAGCCCCCCCGCCATCTGGTGCAGCACGGCATTGACCGAGCCCTTATAGGGCACCTGCCCCTCGATGCCCTCGGGCACCAGCTTCATCTGGTCGCGCACATCCTGCTGGAAATAGCGGTCGGCCGAGCCCGAGCCCATGGCCCCCACCGAGCCCATGCCGCGATAGGATTTGTACGAGCGCCCCTGGTAGAGATAGACCTCGCCGGGGCTTTCGTCGGTGCCGGCCAGGATCGAGCCGACCATGACGCAGGAAGCGCCGCCCGCCAGGGCCTTGGCCATGTCGCCGGAAAACTTGATGCCGCCATCGGCGATCACCGGCACGCCGTGCCGGTCGCCTTCCTCGGCACAGGCCATGACGGCCGCCAGTTGCGGCACCCCGACCCCGGCCACGATGCGCGTGGTGCAGATCGAGCCCGGCCCGATGCCCACTTTCACCGCGTCGGCACCCGCCCCGATCAGCGCCTTGGTGGCTTCGGCGGTGGCCACGTTTCCGGCCACGATGCGGGTGGAATTGCTCTCGCGCTTGACGCGCTCGACCGCCTCGGCCACGCGCACCGAATGGCCATGGGCGGTGTCGATGACCAAAAGGTCGACGCCGGCGTCGATCAGTTGCAGCGAGCGTTCGAACCCCTGGTCGCCCACGGTGGAGGCCGCCGCCACGCGCAGGCGGCCCTGCTCGTCCTTGACGGCATTGGGATAGAGCTGGGCGCGCTCGATATCCTTGACCGTGATCAGCCCGATGCAGCGGTAATTTTCGTCAACCACCAGCAGCTTTTCGATGCGGTGGCGATGCAGCATCACCTTGGCTTCTTCCTTGGAGACGCCCTCGCGCACGGTGATGAGGTTCTGATGCGTCATCAATTCGGCGATGCGCTGGTTGGGGTTGGAGGCGAAGCGCACGTCGCGGTTGGTGAGAATCCCCACCAGCTTGCCGATGGCGCGACCGCCCTTGCCGCCGTTTTCCACCACGGGGATGCCCGAAATGCGGCTCTTTTCCATCAGCGCCAGCGCGTCCGACAGCGTCGCGTCGGGGCCGATGGTGATGGGATTGACCACCATGCCGCTTTCGAAGGACTTGACCATGCGCACCTGCTCGGCCTGCTCCTCGGCCGTCAGGTTCTTGTGGATCACGCCCATGCCGCCGGCCTGGGCCATGGCGATGGCCATATTGGCCTCGGTCACCGTATCCATCGCCGAGGACAGGATCGGCAGGTT
>NZ_JAUCDN010000197.1:0-6362 GCF_034675085.1 Devosia sp. | reverse complement strand
CCGCGGTGGTGCGGCCGGCGCGATTTTGTCTGGTCGGAAGGTTAGCGCGAGCGCTCGAGGCCCCGGTTGTTGAGCCACAGCACGAAGCACATCATGCAGGTGGCGATCAGCCAGATGACGAGCGCGAAGGCCGTCATCAGCGGGAAGCTGCCATTCTCCCACAAATCCAGCAGAACGGCGCCGACCACGCCATTGGACGTGCCCGAGAGAATGGCCGAGGCCGTGACCTCGCCCATCATGTGGATGAAGACCAGGACCCAGCCCGCCGCCAGCCCCGGCATCGACAGGGGAAGCAGGATCCTGCGCATGGTGGTCTGTTCGGAAGCGCGGAACACGCGGGACGATTCCGACAGCTCCTTGCCAACCAGCAGCGCCGCCGAGCGTGCCGCCGTGGACGCGTAGGGAATTTCCATCAGCAGATAGGCGAAGAACAAAATCCAGATGGTGCCGTAGATATCCAGCGGCCAGCGCGAAAACGCCAGGATGAAGGCCACGCCCACCAGGGTATGGGGAAAGGTTGCCGGCATGGTGGTGACGAAATCGACCAGGCCCTTATAGCCCTTGAGCTGGAACCTGCGGCCGCGCGGCGCAGTGGTGCCGAAATGATTGGCATAGAGCATCAGATAGCCGGCGATGATCATGATGATCGTCGCCCCGGTGGTGGCGAGGAACAGCGAATTCGCCAGGGCCCTTGTGGTCGCCGGATTGACGGTCAGCACGGTGAAATAATTGCTGAACGAAAGATTGGAGAAATTGAGCGACCAGAAGGGCTGTAGCGACACCACCATCAGCGCGATGAGCGGCAGCACCAGAGAAATCAGGATGTAGCCGATGAAGACGGCGCGGGTAACATATCGCCAGACGCCAAGGCGCGCCGGCGCATGGCGAACGCCCCGCCCGCCAATGGTGGCGTGGCGTCCACTGGGCAGGAACTTCCATTGCGCGGCGCGCAGCGCCAGCACCACCACCAGCATGCCCAGCGCAAGCGTCAGCGCCGCTTTCTCATTGGCGGGATAGTCGGTGAAATAGCGATAGATGCGCACCGAGACGACCTCGATCTTCCCCGCCGTGCCCAGGATGACCGGCACGGCGAAAATGGCGATGCCGTTGATGATGCTGAGCAGCCAGGCCTCGAAAATCGCCGGGCGGATGGCCGGCAGGGTAACGGTGATCCAGGTGCGCAGGGGGCCGGCGCCGGAGATGCGCGACGCCTCTTCGATGGCCGGGTCGAGGCTGCGCAGCGCCGAGGAGGTGATAAGGTAGATCGCCGGGACCAGATGGATGGAAAGGGCGAAGATCATGCCCTGCATGGTATAGATATCGATAGGGCCATAGCCCCCGATCAGCGGCTGGCCCATCGTCCAGCGCAGCGCCACGTTGACGAAGCCGATGCGCGGATCGAACAGCACCACCCAGCCCAGCACGCCCGTCACCGAGGGCAGCATCAGCGGAGCCACCGGCATGAAATTGCCGATGCCCGGCAGACCGCCATCGGTGCGTTCGGCGATGAGGGCCAGCGCCGTGCTGAAGATAAGGGCGATGACGCTCGATGAGGCGACCATCACGAAGGTATTCCACAGAACGCCCTCGATGCCGGGGCCAAGGCCCACACCGCCCAGGTCGTCGCCCCGCAGGATCAGGGCGATGAGCTGAATGGTGGGATAGATCATCAGGAAGGCAATGCCGATCAGCAGGGCGTTGGCGACGACGCTCGTCGGCCGCCAACGCCACCGTGCAAGCCGGTTGGGCGCCTTATTGGCAAGGGTCGGATTTTCGGTTTGCACGGCGCTGCTCCGGTTCAGGCTTAGGCGAGGCCCATCAGTTCAATGATCTTCTGCTGGTTTTCTTCGGCCGATTCCATGTCGGGCTCGACGAAATGGGGCGGAAGCGGCGCGGTGCCGGGCGAGCTGTTGGGCGAGATCGTCTGGGCGTTGAGCAGCACCTGGCCGGTCTGCGACAGCAGGAACCCGGAGAACAGACGCGCGGCATTGGGATTCTGCGCATTCTGCGACACGGCAACCGGGGTCAAGACCCCCGTGCAGGGCTCGTTCTCGGGGATGACGGCGGCCACGGGCGCCCCCTGGTCGATCATCGAATAGGCCTGCGTGGTCGAGCACGGGAAGAACAGGCTCGCAGCGCCCGCCGCCACCTGCTGGATCGAAGCGGGGCCACCCGAGCCGAGCTGGAAGTCCTGCTTGCCGAGATCGCGCAGGAAATCCTCGCCATATTCGCGCAGCAGCAGATCATAGGCGCCGAAGGCCACGAGGCCGACACTGCGCAGATCCTGGGTGATCATGCGGCCCTTGAATTCGGGGCGCAGCATGTCGCTCCACGAGGTCGGCGGCTCGGCCACCAGCTGGGTGTTCACGGCCATGGTCTGCGGATTGATGCTGATGACGGCCGAAAAGTCGTTGCGGAACTGCTCGGGCCAGTCGGCCAGGCCGGGAACGAGGGCAGGATCGAGATCGGCAAGCCAGCCCTTGGCGCGGAACGCTTCCAGCAGCAGCGGATCGCCGGCCATCACCACGTCGGCAATGGTCTTGCCGGCCTCGGCTTCCGCCGTGTAGCGGGAGGCCACATCGCTGGAATTCAGGCGCTGATATTCGAGCTGGATGCCGTATTCCGCCTTGAACGCCTCGGCCAGCGAGATGATGAGCGGCTCGGCCGAACCGGTGTAGAGCACCAGCCGCCCTTCCGCCTTGGCGGCGGCGACCAGCGCCTCATCGGCGCCCTGCGCAAAGGCGCTGCGGCCGAAAAGCCCCCCGACCATCGAGCCGGCGACGGCAAGGCCGGTGCCCTTGAGCAGCGCCCGCCGCCCCATTGTAGCGGATAGCGGGCCAGTAGCTGGAATAGTGTGACGATAACGGTCTGTCATGGATTCTCCTCCCTTGGACCAGATAACCGGGCACCATGCATGATGCCCGCACAATAGCAGGACGCCGCGCCCGGGCGCGGCGCCCAGGTTTCATTTTGCCGACGCGGACGCCAGCATCTCCGACCAGTTCTCCGGCAGCTCGATTTTCCGGGTGACGGGGAAACCGATATAGCCGTTGCCCGAACCGATCATGGTATGGTCGCGGTCGGGATCGCCGGCCACCACGATCAGGAAATCCTCGGGCTTGGAGACCATCTGGATGTCGCGCTCGACATCCATCGAGGTTCCCAATTGCTCGGGCCAGCATTTCTCGTCGATGCCGCGATAGAAGCGGTTGAGAATCATGCCCGAGAGCCGGGAGACCCGGAGCCTGGCATTCTCGTAGAAATGCTTGCGCACCTTCTGCTTGGTCCAGCCCTGATCGGTAAGGACCTTGAGGATGGCCGGGGTGATGACCACCAGCGGGCGGGTGACCATGCCGCGGAAGAAGAACTGAATGAACATGTTGTTGTCGGCCATCCTGGCCTCGATGTTCTTCAGGATCTGCTCGGCATTGGGGTCGCCGACCTCGATGGCCTGGGTCATTTCCGTGCAGGCGGTGATGGTGACGACGTTCTCGCCGAACGCATACCCTTCTTCCTGGGCGTGGGTCGGCCAGCCCATCGAGCGCGCCGCCTCCTCGTTCTCGCCGAGAACGATGCGGAAATTGCCCCCGAAGCACCCCTTGTCGGTCTGGTGCGGAATGAAGCCGCACACATTGCGCAGATACATGCGCCAGAACCGCCCGATGGAGGTGTTGGCCTGGAAGCCCGGGCGCAGAGCGGCCTGGAGGTAATTGAACCCCAGATCGTCCAGCACCTTGCCATTGACGATGATCTGCGTCTCCGTCGCCGGCGTATGGCCCAGATGCTCATGCCCGAAGACCGGGTCCATCATCGCTTCCGCGATGGCGACCAGCACCGGCATGTATTCGGGACGGCAGCCCGCCATCACGCCATTGACCGCCACGCTCCACACCGTCGCCTCGCGGCTGTCCGGCAGCGCCTTGCCCAATACTTCCTCGGGCTTGCGCGGGGTGAAACGCAGGAACTCCTCGATCTTGCGAATGGTCGGAGGCACGACGGGAAGCCCCTCGCTCCAGCCATTCTTCAGGAAGTGATCGTTTACCTCCTCATAAGTCCCCTTGAAAATGACATCACGCATCCCCGGCTCGCCCGCAAAACGGGCCTCCGCGGGCTGTATGGTCAAGCCATCGATCACCTGTTGCAGCATGGGGCCGGCAACAGCCTGTTCGAGCTGTTCATCGGTCACGAGATTGACGTGGCCGGTGTGAATCGTATGCGGCAGGTTGGGCATGCCCAATCCCTTGGCCGTCATCTTGCCCTGGTTCACGAACCCAGAGCAGAGCATCGTCACGGTCGGATAACCGAGTCTTTCAACAAGAGCGCTGGCACGCGTCACGGCGGCCGTACAGGAGCCTCAACAGCCTACGCCGACAATCACGGCATCGACATTGTGCTCCTTGAGCTTGCCCGGCAGCGCTTCGAGCACGGCATGCTCATTGGCGCCATGGATTTCGCCGAATTCACGCCAGGAAACGAACTTGATGGTGGGGTAGAGCCGGGCCAGCTCACGCTCCCAGATCTCGAACATCTTGTCGCCCTTGAACACCCAGTCCCAGAGCTGGGCCACGGTCTTGCCGGCCAGGCTGTCGAGGCGCTTGGCCAGCTTGGCCCCGTCAAGCATGCGCTGGCTGCTGGGCCAGACAACCTCGTAAATAGCGTCACTCATTTTCTTTCTCCTCTTCGGCCCGCCGCAAGGGCAGGCAAGAATTTCAACCAATGGCGAGGCGCGGGCCCTGCCCCGCCGCCGTCACCGAACCCACGACCGAAGCGGCCGCGAAACCACGCTGGCGCAGCACACTCATCACCGCGTCGAGCGCCGAAGGCGCACAGGCAACCAGCAGGCCGCCGCTGGTCTGCGGATCGGTGAGCAGCGCGCGGTCGGCGGCGGAAAATCCCCGCGAAAGCGCCACTTCAGCGCCATAGCTATCCCAATTGCGGCCCGAGGCGCCGGTGACATTGCCGCGCTCGGCCAGCTCGCGCGCCTCGGCCAGAAGCGGCACCGCCCGCCAGTCGAGTTCGACCCTGCAGCCCGAGCCGCGCGCCAGCTCCAGCGCGTGCCCTGCAAGCCCGAAGCCGGTGACATCGGTCATGGCGTGGACGCCGGCGATTTTGGCCAGATCCGGTCCCGGCGTATTGAGACGGGTGGTGGTCTCGATCATCTGCCGGTACTGGTCCGGTGCAAGCTGGCCCTTTTTCAGCGCCGCCGACATGACGCCGACGCCGATCGGCTTGCTGAGCACGAGCACGTCGCCGGGTTGGGCATCGGAATTGCGCTTGACGTGGTCGGGATGGACCAGCCCCAGCGCCACCAGGCCATAGATGGCCTCGACGGAATCGATGGTGTGCCCGCCGGCAACCGGAATGCCGGCGGCGGCGCAGACAGAGGCCCCGCCTTCCAGAATACGCCCGATGGTGGCAGTGGAGAGCACCTTGATCGGCATGCCCACCAGCGCCAGGGCCAGGATCGGCCGCGCCCCCATGGCATAGACGTCGCTGATGGCATTGGTGGCGGCGATGCGCCCGAAATCATAGGGGTCGTCGACGATGGGCATGAAAAAATCGGTAGTGGCGACCAGAGCCTGCTCGTCGTTCAGCCTGTAGACCGCCGCGTCGTCCGCAGTCTCGTTACCCACCAGCAGGGCTTCGGGAACCGGAAAGGCCGGAGAGGCGCGCAGCATCTCGGAGAGCAGGCCGGGCGCGATCTTGCAGCCGCAGCCACCGCCATGGGACAGCGAGGTCAGTCGGGGCTCGTCCGTGCCGGTCGAGGAGTCAACATTCAGCATTTTTCAGGCTCCCCCACCACGATAGCGTCGCACAACGATATTTTGTTGTACAATATTGTTCAATAAAAAGCTCATGCGTCCACCCTGACAATGCCGACGCCGTTTTCGATGGCGATGCGGGTTCCGAAGGGGGCGGAATATTCGGCGAAGCGGGCCAGGATGGCCTCGGCCAATGCCGGCTCGGGCTCCAGCGGTATGCCCATTTGCGAAATAGGGCGCCTTGCGCCGCCCAGATCGGCGGGAAACAGGCGCACCTCCACCAGCCGGCCCTTGTCGAAATGGCTGGTGGCGAGGATGGCTTCGTGGCTGGCGGGATTTTCCAGCTCCGATTTCTTCTCGAAATTGGCCAAGACGTCATAGCCGGCGCCGAATTGCAGGCCGAACTGGAAGATGAAGTTGGAGAGGCCGTAAAAGATCGGCTTCCCCTTGTAGATTTCCATGCCGGCCAAAGCATGCACGCCATGGGTAACGAACATGTCGGCGCCATTGTCGATGCATTGGCGGGCCAGCTCGACGACGAAATTGGCCGGATAGTGATCCACCGCCTCCTTCATGCCCTTCACATTGCCAAAGGCCAGG
>NZ_JAUCDN010000196.1:0-6399 GCF_034675085.1 Devosia sp. | reverse complement strand
GCGTCAGTTCCTCGGGCAAATCCACCGTTGGCCAGGAGATCGCCCGGCAGTTGCACGTCCCCTTTCTCGATGGCGACGGCTATCACCCGCCGGCCAATGTCGAGAAAATGCGTTCGGGCATTCCGCTGGTCGATGACGACCGCTGGCCCTGGCTGGAACGGCTTGCCATGGCCCTCAGCGAAGCCGCAGACAAGAAGGGCGCCGCCGTGGGCGCCTGCTCCGCTCTCAAGCGCAGCTATCGCGACTATCTCGCCGAAAAGGCAGGCGAGCCTATTCTTTTCGTCTATCTCGACGGCTCCAGGGAGGTGATCGGGGAGCGCATCGCCCGGCGCCAGCACGAATTCATGCCCGCCAGCCTGCTCGACAGCCAGTTCGCCACCCTGGAAGTGCCCGACCCTGCGGTGGAGAACGTACTGGTCGTGCCGGTCACCGATGGCGTCGACAAGATCGCCCGTACCACGCTCAAGGCGCTCGACCACCTCAAGACGTTCCGGCGCTGGCAATGAAAAAAGGCGGCTCGGAGCCGCCTTTTTTGGTTACTGGGCGATATAGCCGCCATCCACCACATGGTAGGAGCCGGTGATGTTGGAGGCGGCATCCGAGAGCAGGAACAGCGTCAGCGCCGCCACCTCGTCAGCAGTACCCAGCCGCCCGATGGGATGGGCCGAGGCCAGCGCATCATAGGCCGGCTTGGGCAGCGCCGCCAGCAAGGGCGTGTCGATGAAGCCCGGCCCCACGGCGGTAACGCGAATGCCCTTTTTGGCATAATCGACGGCGGCGGACTTGGTCATGCCCACCACCCCATGCTTGGCCGTGACATAGGCGGGCGCGTTGGGAAAGGTCACTGACCCCAGAATGGAGGCCATGTTGACGATGGCGCCGCCGCCGCCCTTCAGCATCGCCGCAATCTCGTATTTCATCGAGTAGAAGACGCTGTTGAGGTTGACGTCGATCACCTTGTGCCAATCCTCGAAGCTGTAGTCGCCCAGCGGCGCGGCGGCCCCGCCAATGCCGGCATTGTTGACCGCCACGTTCAGCGCCCCGTAGGTGTCGAGGGCGAACTGCACCGCCTTTTCCACCTCATCCATGCGGCCGACATCGACCGCCACCGCGGCAGCCTCCCCGCCGGCGGCCTTGATGGCGGCAACCACTTTCTGGGCCGCGTCGAGCTTGAGATCGGCCACCACCACCCTGGCGCCCCGCGCCGCCAATTGCAGGGCGATCGCCTCGCCGATCCCTGAGGCGCCGCCTGTCACGAAACCAACTTTTCCGGCAAAATCCCTGGTCATCTTCTGCTCCTGTGCTTGTTGCCCCATGATAGGAGGCGCACGGGCCGGAACCATGACCTGGGTCAAACCCCGCGCCGATTGGGCGGCAACTGCCGGAACAAGCCCGCACTGCCCCTCGGAGTTCCGGCGCTATGCCGGGTCCGCGGGAAGAATCCCGTCACGGGCAAGTGAAGCGTTGTTGTAGCGATCGTCCCAACTGACCTCGGGCCCGATCCAGTCCGGCAGGATAATAGCTTGATCTTGCCGATCCAGTTCCACCTCCGCCAACACCAGGCCCGCGTGCCGGCCCGTAAACACATCGACCTCCCAAACAAGGCCGCCATGGGGAACGAGATGACGGGTCTTGGCGACCACATGCGGCTCGGCCAGCCCCATAAGGTCCCGGGCATCTTCGAGGGGGATCTCATATTCGAATTCCGGCCGCGCCAGCCCATCGGGCCGCCCCTTGAGCGTGAGCAGACCCCGCCGCCCGTCCTCGATGCGCACCCGCACCGTCACCTTGGCGTGGCTCGACAAATACCCCTGAACAAGGCTCTTCCTGCCGGTGACATGGCCTTTCCAGCCATCGGAGCGGACGAGGAACTTGCGTTCGATCTCCATACCCATGGCTAGAATCCGAAATTCATCTGGCCGGGCGGAGAGCCAACCTCGACGCCTTCCAGCGCCAGCATTCTGAGCTTGGACAAGGCGCCGCCCGGCGCCGAGAAGCCGCCGGGACGTCCATCGCTGGCCAACACCCGGTGGCAGGGAATGATGAGGGGAATGGGATTGGCTCCCATCGCCGCGCCCACGGCGCGCGACAGGTGCACATCGCCCAATTGCCGCGCCAGCGCGCCATAGGTGGTGGTCTGGCCCCAGCCAGTGGTCAGCAGCAGCGCATAGGCCCGGCGGTTGAATTCGCTAAGCCCATCCAGGTCCAGGGGCGTCGCGGAAAAATCGATAGCCTCACCATCGGCATAGTCCTCTATCCGATCGATGATCTGCGAAATTTCAATGCCCGGATCACCCGGCCGGGCACCGCCCAACGCCATGCGCTCACCCAGAGCATGTGGATCGAGGCCCGGCAATTGCAGCCGCGCCACACCCACATTCGTCCAGCCAATGCCGAACCGGCCCAGGGCCGTATCGAAAAGCGTCGTTTCCATGCGGCGACCCTAACGCCTTCGGCTAGGGAACCGCCAGCCGGGACAACCAGAAATTATCGGCCGCCCCGGCCATTGTCCGGCGATCAGCGCTTGAGGGCGTCGCGGGCAGCGTCCTTGGCCTCGCCGACCTTCTGCTGGATCTTGCCGGCGGCCTTGTCGAGCTTGCCTTCAGCCTGCATCTTCTCGTTGCCGGTGAGGCCGCCAACGGCATCCTTCACCGCGCCCTTGGCCTGCTTGCCCACGCCTTTGATTTCGTCCTTATGCATGACCATCTCCTTGGTTCGATGTCGGTGCACAAACGAACGGCGCGGCCCGGCGTTCCATTCCGGCGGCGTGGTCAAATGCTATTCTCTCTGTTACACGGCGCCATGCCCGGACCCATGCCCACCCTGATCAACTATTTTCCTCCGCTCGATCCCTATCTCAACGTTCTCCATGTCGATGACGACATCCTGGTGGTCGACAAGCAAAGCGGACTGCTGAGCGTACCGGGCAAGGACCCCTCGCTCTGGGACTGCATCGAATATCGCGCGCGCCAGACATGGCCCACGGCCGGCATGTGCCACCGGCTCGACAAGGACACTTCCGGCGTTCTGGTGCTGGCGCTCAACAAGCGCGCACATGGCCGCATCGGCAGCCAGTTCGAGCACCGCAAAACCACCAAGTCCTATATCGCCCGCGTCGCCGGAATCGTCGCGGAGGATTCCGGGCTGGTCGACCTGCCCCTGGCCACCGATTGGGAGAACAAGCCGCGCCAGAAGGTGGACCACGAAAATGGACGGCCAGCCCAGACCCAATGGCTGGTGATCGAGCGGGAGGCCAATGCCACCCGCTTGCGCCTCACCCCCCTCACCGGGCGCACACATCAGCTAAGGGTTCACATGAAGGCCATAGGCCATGTGATTCTGGGCGACGCCTTTTATGCCGACCCCGAAAGCTTCGCGGCGGCCGACCGGCTGCAACTGCATGCGGCGGAGCTGGGTTTTACCCACCCCACGACCGGCGCGTTCATGACCTTCGTGGCCCCGACGCCGTTTTAGTCGGCGTCGGCGAACCGAACCTCGATGCGCTGGAACAGGCTGCCCTGTTTCATCGTGTCGAGCCAGCGACGAAAATCGGCCACATCCTTGAAACCGGCGCGGCAAGCATCCGCTTCCGTCACATCTTCGGGGCTCATATCGGTGATGGCGCCGATGGAGAGCAGCCCCAATTTCGTCTTGAGCGTACCACCGGCCCTGACCGTCTGCCGGTTCCAGCGGCGGAAGACCAGATCCACCTTGCCAGCCTTGATCTCTTCGAGCAGTTCCCGCTTGAGCAACATCAGTCCAGCACCGCCATGGCCGTCATTTCGATCCGCAACCCGCGGGCCAGCAATTCCTTGACCACCACGGTCGCCCGCACCGGATAGGGCTGGCCGGTGAAATATTCCCGATAGACCGCGTTCATGCCGGCAGCATCGGCGCTGTCGATGAGGAAAATCTGCACCATCGCCAGATTGGCCAGCGTGCCGCCCGCAGCCGATATGGCGATTTCCAGGTTCTCGATGCAGCGCCGCGCCTGCACCTCGATACCGCCTTGCACGATCTCGCCAGTGATCGGGTCCTCGGCAATGGCGACCAGCCACACATGCTTGCCGGCCCGCACCGCGTCGTTGATGGGCGCGGAGGACGGCGCAATGCCGGTGTCGATCCGTTCAATCATGTCGGGTCCTCACAATGGTGCGGGCGGCGGGACTTGAACCCGCACGGGGATACCCCCTCCGGATTTTAAGTCCGGTGTGTCTACCATTCCACCACGCCCGCGAAAGCTGCTCAGTCCGTGCCGCCCGAGATGGGCGCCACATAGGCAACATCGAGGTCCCAGGGGAAGAAGATCCAGGTGTCCTGGCTCACCTCGGTGATGAAGGTATCGACCATCTCGCGGCCCTTGGGCTTGGCATAGACAGTGGCGAAATGGGCGCCGGGCAGCATGTCGCGCACCACGCGCGCCGTGGCGCCGGTATCGACCAGATCATCGACGATCAGAACCTTGCCGCCATTGCGGGCCATATCCAGAATCGGCGGGCTGATCTGCTTGAGAACGGCAATGCCGCCCTGGTTCTGGTGGTCGTAGCTTTTCACCGCCACGGTTTCGACGGTGCGGATATTGAGCTCGCGCGCCACGATGGCGGCGGGAACCAGCCCGCCCCGGGCGATGGCGACGACGGCATCGAACCCGCCCAGCCCGGTCAGTCGCCACGCCAGGGCGCGACTGTCGCGGTGGAACTGATCCCAGGTAACCGGAAACGACTTCTGGTTGGCAGTGGTCAAATCATTTCTCCTGCGCCGGCACGGCATGTCCGGTGGCTGTTTCGGGAAAGAGGCCCGTGCTTAGCAAAAGCGCGCCGCCGCGCCAATCGCCCAGTCGCATTTCCACCCGGTCAATATGCATCATCGGGCAGGGCTATGCCGGCCTTGCGGTGCGCCTCGGTCACCATTTCGCGCACCTTGCCCGCCGCCTCTTCCAGCCGGGCGGCGTCGGTGGCGCGCAACACCAGCTCGGTCATCACCCTGGCATTGCCCATCTGCGGATAGCTGCCCATGCGGACATCGGGATATTGTTCCTGCAAGGCCGCCAGCGGCCCGCCGAGCGTACCCTCGCCCACCGCCGCCTTGATGGCGACCGACAAGACCTTGCGGCCACCCTTGAGCCTGGGCGCCAACGCTTCCAGCATGGCGCGCATGATGACCGGCACTCCGGCCATCACATGCACATTGCCGATGCGGAAACCCGGCGCGGCGCTCACCGAATTGACGATCAGCTCCGCCCCTTCAGGAATGCGCGCCATGCGCAGCCTGGCTTCGTTGACCTCGGTGCCCGTCTGCTTCCAGCGCGCTTCCAGCATGGCGCGTGCTTCCGGGTTGATCGGCAGTGCCACGCCGAAGGCCTTGGCGATGGCGTCGGCGGTGATGTCGTCATGGGTGGGGCCGATGCCGCCCGTGGTGAACACATAGGTGTATCGCTCGCGCAGGGCGTTGACGGCGGCGACAATATCGTCGGTTTCGTCGCTCACCACCCGCACCTCCCTGAGCTCGATGCCCAGATCGGTGCAGAAATCGGCAGTGGCGCCGATATTGACGTCCTTGGTGCGGCCGGAAAGGATTTCATCGCCGATCACGACAAGGCCGGCGGTGACAAGGTCTGGTGTGGGCATGGGAAAATTCCGTGGCTTGGCGCCTTCACCAATGCCCCCGCCCGCCATTGCCGTCAAGCGAGCCGCCGGCCTTCCAATCGCTCCGCCAAGCGACTACCTTGGCCTCACCCTTGGAGTCCTGCATGATTACCTTCGTTGAAGCCCCCGCCAAAGCCCGCCGCTCGCCCGGTGTCATCCCCCTGCATGGCAGCGCCGGATTCGAGGGCATGCGCAAGGCCGGCGCGCTTACCGCACAGGCGCTGGATATCCTGACCGAATATGTCGAGCCGGGCGTGCCCACCGCGACTCTCGATAAAGTCGCCTATGAGTTCGCCCGCGACCATGGAGCGGTGCCCGCCACCATTTTCTACAAGGGATTCCGTCATTCGGTCTGCACCTCGATCAACCACGTGGTCTGCCACGGTATTCCCGACGACAGGCCGCTGCGCGAGGGCGACATCGTCAATATCGACCTGACCCTGGTGGTGGATGGCTGGCATGGCGATTCCAGCCGCATGTATCCGGTGGGCGAATTGCCGCGCAAGGCCGAGCGGCTGATCGAGGTCACCTATGCATGCCTGGAAGCCGGCATCGCGGCCGCCAGGCCGGGCAACACCACCGGCGATATCGGCGCCGCCATCCAGACCCTGGCCGAGGGCGAGCGCATGAGCGTGGTGCGCGATTTCGTCGGCCATGGGCTGGGCCAGCTCTTCCATGACGAACCCAATATCCTGCATTTCGGCACGCCAGGCAGCGGCGTGCCGCTCAAGCCCGGCATGATCTTCACCATCGA
>NZ_JAUCDN010000195.1:0-6438 GCF_034675085.1 Devosia sp. | reverse complement strand
CCCCCCAGCGCCGCCGTGCTCATGGCGATGGGCACGCGCGCGTAAAGATCGGCGCCGTCGCGCTGGAACAGCTCATGGGGCTTGATGGAGATGAAGATATAAAGATCGCCCGGCGGGCCGCCGCGCAGCCCCGCTTCGCCCTCATTGGCCAGGCGGATGCGCGTGCCGTCCTCGATGCCCTTGGGAATATCGACCGAGAGCTTGCGGTTTTCCTGCCGCCTTCCCTGGCCGCCGCAATCGGTGCAGGGCTGGTCCATCATCTGCCCGCGTCCCTGGCAGACCGGGCAGGTGCGCTCGATGGTGAAAAAGCCCTGGGCGGCGCGCACCTTGCCATGGCCGTTGCACTGGCGGCAGGCATGGGTGCCGGTGCCCGGCTTGGCCCCGCTGCCTTCGCAGGTGGTGCAGCCCACCAGTGTCGGCACGTCGATTTCCACCGTGCGGCCCTCGAAGCTTTCCTCGAGGCTGATTTCCAGATTGTAGCGCAGATCGGCGCCGCGCAGCCGGGCAGCGCCGCCCCCGCCGCCGCGACGGCCTCCGCCCATGAAGTCGCCGAAAATATCTTCGAAGATATCGGACATGGAGGAGTTGAAGTCGTTGCCGAAGCCGTGGCCGTTCCGGCCCCCGCCATTTTCGAAGGCGGCATGGCCGAACCGGTCATAGGCGGCGCGCTTCTGCCCGTCCTTGAGCGTATCGTAGGCTTCGTTGATTTCCTTGAACCTGGCTTCCGCCTCGGCATTGCCCGGATTGCGGTCGGGATGGTGCTGCATGGCCAGTTTGCGATAGGCGCTTTTGAGCGCGGCGTCGTCGACGGTTTTCGCAACGCCGAGAACCTCGTAGAAATCCCGTTTGGCCAAGGGTCAGATCTCCATGCGCGGCCGGTCGCGTCAGGCGCGCCCCACCGGAAAATGTCAAAGCGCTTCCGGGCGGACCCCTTTTTGGAGCGGGCCGGAAGGCAGAACGGCAATTGTCCTGGTCCCTAGATGGCAATCGACCCCACGCCCCGCAAGGGGTATGGGGCCTTATCGCGAGACCACCCGGGCTCCATAGCAAGCCGGGGGCCGCGCATCAATCGCGCAGAATGGGGCTAGCCTCGCCCCGCAAAGGCGCTGGCCAGTGCCGCCGCCGCGTCCGATTGGGCGAAAAGCGCCTTGGTTACCACCTGGCCCAGCCCGAAAAAGCCCTGCGTCACGCCCTCATAGACCCGGCAGGAAACGGCAATTCCCGCCGCCTCCAGCGCCGCGGCCAGCGCTTCCCCCTCGCTGCGCAGGGGATCGATTTCCGCCAGCAGGATCGTCGTTGGCGCCAGCCCGGCCAGATCTTTTCGCGCCGCCAAAGCCAGGCGCCCATCGCCCTCCCCCTGGCTCTGCTCCAGCAGGTGCCGGAAGCGCCAGCGCATGCCCGCCATGCCGATGGGCCGCGCCCGCAGCGTTTCGCCATAGGAGGGCGTGGTCATGTCGGTGCCGGCAATGGGATGGATGAGCAACTGGTGCACCGGCCGCGCGCCGCCGCCCTGGCGAGCCAGCAGCGCCACGTTGAGAGCGAGATTGGCCCCCGCATCCTCCCCGGCCAGCGCCAGGCGCCTTGGATCGGCGCCCCAGTCGCGCGCCTGCCTGATCGCGTCCAGCCAGAGCGCCCAGGCGTCCTCATGGGCGGCGGGAAAGCCGTGCTCGGGCGCCAGCCGATAAGTTGGCGAAACCACCAGCGCCCCGCTGCGCCGCGCCAGCGCCCCGGCCGAGGCATCGTGGCTGTCGAGATCGCCGGTGACGAACCCCCCGCCATGGAAATACAGCACCAGCGGATGGCTCTGGCCGACAAGCCCCTGCGGGCGGTAGAGCCGCGCCGCCAGCGCCCCTTCGGCCCCGGTCATTTCGATTTCTTCGCTTTCCACCCCATCGTCATGCTGGTTTTCGCCCTGCGGCGAGAGGATGGCCGCAACCGCGTCGCCCAGCCGGGGCTGGCGCCGCGCCGCCGTCGGGGTCAGCATGTCCAGCGGCCGCGCGCCCAGTCCCGCCAGCCGCTCCAGCACATGAGCCATGTCGGCGTCGAGCCGCGCCTGCGGGTCGCCCGAAATCAGCTCGGCCAGCCGCCCGATGGAATCGGTGGGGCCGCCGACGGGCGGGGGAAGGGAATCGTTCATCGATAGATCCAAATTCATCGGGCGGCATTCAACCGCGCCAAGCGGTCGGCATCGCGGCAGCAATGCGCCCATTCTGCGGCAAGAGGGATTCACGTGAAACTTCTCGCCTCAAACAAAAAAGAGCCCGGCCGAAGCCGGGCCCTTCCCTATATGCGTTCAGGCTCAGGCCGACTTGTTGTCGTCGTCCTTGACCTCTTCGAAGTCGGCGTCGACGACGTCGTCGTCCTCGCCATCATCGGCAGTGCCATTGGCCTTGGCTTCCGCTTCCGCCTGGCTGGCCTTGTACATGGCCTCGCCCAGCTTCATCGAGGCCTGGGCCAGCGCTTCGGTCTTTTCCTTGATCGCCTCGGCGTCATCGCTCTCGATCACACCCCTGAGGTCCGACAGCGCGGTCTCGATGGCGGCCTTGTCCTCGGCCGAAACCTTGTCGCCATAATCCTTGAGCGACTTTTCGGTCGAGTGGATCAGCGATTCGGCCTGGTTGCGGGCTTCCACCGCCTCGCGCTTCTTCTTGTCGGCTTCGGCGTTCTGCTCGGCTTCCTTGACCATCTTCTCGATGTCGGCGTCGCTGAGGCCGCCCGAGGCCTGGATGCGGATCTGCTGCTCCTTGCCGGTGCCCTTGTCCTTGGCCGAAACCTGCACGATGCCGTTGGCGTCGATGTCGAAGGTCACCTCGATCTGCGGCACGCCGCGCGGGGCCGGGGGAATGCCGCTGAGGTCGAAATTGCCCAGCAGCTTGTTGTCGGCGGCCATTTCGCGCTCGCCCTGGAACACGCGGATGGTCACCGCGTTCTGGTTGTCCTCGGCGGTCGAGAAGGTCTGGCTCTTCTTGGTCGGGATGGTGGTGTTGCGATCGATCAGGCGGGTGAACACGCCCCCCAGGGTCTCGATGCCCAGGCTCAGCGGGGTCACGTCGAGCAGCAGCACGTCCTTGACGTCGCCCTGCAAGACGCCGGCCTGGATGGCCGCGCCCAGCGCCACCACCTCATCGGGGTTGACGCCCTTGTGCGGCTCCTTGCCGAACAGCTGCTTGACCACTTCCTGCACCTTGGGCATGCGGCTCATGCCGCCCACCAGCACGACTTCGTCGATCTGGCTGGCCGCGACGCCGGCATCCTTGAGCGCCTGCTTGCACGGCTCGATGGTGCGCTGGATCAAATCTTCCACCAGCGATTCGAGCTTGGAGCGCGAAAGCTTGAGCGTCAGGTGCTTGGGGCCCGAGGCATCGGCGGTGATGAAGGGCAGGTTGATTTCGGTCTGGGTGGCGCTCGAAAGCTCGATCTTGGCCTTTTCGGCGGCTTCCTTCAGGCGCTGCAAGGCGAGCTTGTCGTTGCGCAGGTCGATCCCCTGCTCCTTCTTGAACTCGTCGGCCAGGTAGTCGACCAGGCGCATGTCGAAGTCTTCGCCGCCCAGGAACGTGTCGCCATTGGTCGATTTGACCTCGAACACGCCATCGCCGATTTCCAGGATCGAGACGTCGAAGGTGCCGCCACCCAGGTCATAGACCGCGATGGTGCCGGTGTTCTTCTTGTCCAGCCCATAGGCGAGCGCGGCCGCGGTGGGCTCGTTGATGATGCGCAGCACGTCGAGCCCGGCGATCTTGCCGGCATCCTTGGTGGCCTGGCGCTGGCTGTCGTTGAAATAGGCCGGAACGGTGATGACGGCCTGGGTCACGGTCTCGCCGAGATAGGATTCGGCGGTTTCCTTCATCTTCTGCAGGATCATGGCCGAGATCTGGCTGGGCGAGAACTTGTCGCCATCGGCCTCCACCCACGCATCGCCATTGTCGGCGCGGGTGATCTTGAAGGGCACCAGGCCCTTGTCCTTTTCCACCATCTTGTCGTCATAGCGGCGCCCGATCAGGCGCTTGACGGCGAAAAGCGTATTTTCGGGATTGGTCACGGCCTGGCGCTTGGCGGGCTGGCCGATCAGGCGTTCGCCGTCCTTGGAAAAGGCGACCATGGAGGGCGTGGTGCGCGCGCCTTCCGCATTTTCGATGACTTTGGGGTTGGCCCCGTCCATCACTGCCACGCAGCTATTGGTGGTGCCCAGGTCGATACCGATGACTTTAGCCATTTATTCTAGCCTCTCTTTCAGCAAACCCATGCCGGAGCCCTCCGCTCGGAAGCGGCTCCTTGCCCCGAAAGGCCGGGTTCCCTACCTTGGAATGCGCCCGGAATTGCGGGCTTGCTGGCTATATAGGGGGGGTGCCCGGCCGCTTCAAGCGCCCAAAAGATCGATTTGGCCGGTCGCGGCAAGACAGCATTGCCGGGCTGTGGCTTTCCCCCAGGCACGGTGCCACCCCCGCCTTGCGCCGGGGTGACGCCGCGTTTCGCCGCCTAAAGCGTTTCCCGCAAAAGTGGGTACCGGTTTTGCGGTTCGGAAACGCGATAAAACAAAGGCTTAGATCATTTCGCCGTTTCTACTAAACGGTGAAATGATCTAGTCGGTCAGCGTATAGGAGTCGAGTTCGCAGATATCGACCTCGGACACTTCCAGCAGCGCGCCCTCGCCGGTTTCGAAGCGGAAGTCGTAAAGGCACTGGTCCGAACCGTCGCCGATGGTGACAATGCCCTGTTCCCCCGATTCCAGCGTGCCGGTCTCGCCCAGCAGGTCTTCGCCCCAGGAGTCCATGTTGCTGGGATTGGTGTAGAAATAATGCAGCGATTGCGAGCTGTTGTTGATCAGCGTGAATTCGACGGTCTGCGCGGTGGCGGGGCCGGCAAAGGCCAGAATGGCGAGGGCGGCAAGCGCGCCCTTGAACGTGGTCGTCATAAGAAATCTCCCGAGCCGCTGGCGCCTTCGCCACCGGCGCGCCGATCTAGCATAGCTGCCTGAATCGGCGGAAGGGCTCGCCACCCGGCATGGCGGTTTTTTCACGAAACGGGCCCGGTGACGGGCGCGGCAAAAGCCGATAGAACGGCGCCATGTTCGCGCCCGGGACAGTGCTGCTCCACGATTCGCTGGCGTCCGCCGGTGCCAATCTCTGGTTCTCGGCTCCGCGCGAGATTCTCGTTGCCCATGACGCCGCCGGCGCGCGCGCCGCCCTGGCCCGGCTCGAAGCTGCCAATCGCGCCGGCCTGCATGCCGCCGGCTTCTTGTCCTACGAGCTGGGCTTCATTTTCGAGGAGCGCCTGGAGCCCTATTTGCCCGCCCCCGGCGCCCTGCCCTTGCTCTGGCTGGGGCTCTATGACGCGCCCCAGCGCCTCACCGTTGCCGAAGTGGAAACCCGCCTCGCCGCCGCCGCCGGTCCCTTCGGCCGCGCCCGCGATATCGCGCCGATGCTGGACGAGGCCGCCTATGACCGCGCCTTTGCCGAAATCAAGCGTCTCATCGCGGCGGGCGACACCTATCAGGTCAATCTCACCTTCAAGGCTGGTTTCCGCCTCGAAGGCGATCCGGTGGCGCTTTACCGACAGTTGGTTTCCCGCCAGCCCGTTGCCTATGGCGCCCTGATCCATACCGGCGCCCACTGGATTCTGTCGCGCTCGCCCGAACTGTTCGTTTCCAGCCGGAACCGCGCGCTTGCCGCCCGTCCGATGAAAGGCACCGCCCCGCGCGGACCCACCCCGCAAGCCGACGAAGCCGCCCGCCTCGCCCTCTCCCTTGACGCCAAGAACCGCGCCGAAAACCTGATGATCGTCGATCTGTTGCGCAACGATCTGGCGCGCATCGCCGAGATCGGCTCGGTAAAGGTCACTGATCTCTTCAGCGTCGAAACCTATTCGACGCTGCACACCATGACCTCGGGCATAAGCGCCCGCCGCAAGCCCGGCGTCACCACCACCCAGCTCTTGGAAAATCTCTTTCCCTGCGGCTCCATCACCGGCGCGCCGAAATTGCGCGCCATGGAAATCATCCAGGCCCTCGAAGCCGGGCCGCGCGGGGTCTATACCGGCTCCATCGGCCATTTCGCCCCCAATGGCGATCTCACCCTCAACGTCGCCATCCGCACCGCCGTCATCGATTCGGCGGGGCGCGGCGAGATCGGCATTGGCGGCGGCATCGTCGCCGACAGCGACAGCGACAGCGAATATCGGGAGGCCCTTCTCAAGATGGCGTTTTTCACCGAGCCGCCCGTCACCCTCATCGAGACCCTGCTCTGGCAGGAGGGCAAGGGCTATGCCCTTTTCGAGCGGCATCTGGACCGGCTCGCCGCTTCCGCAAGATATTTCGGCCTCGCCTGCGACCGCGCCGCGATTGAGGCGCTGTTGCAGGGCCAGGATTTTCCCGCCCCCGCCATGCGCGTGCGCCTGACGCTGGACGCATCCGGCCCGGCCCTTGCCGCCGTGCCGCTGCCG
>NZ_JAUCDN010000194.1:0-6484 GCF_034675085.1 Devosia sp. | reverse complement strand
CGGGCATTTTCGGGCGCGTCCGCCTGGTTGATGCCGAAAAGCCGGACGCCGGCGCGCTCCTTGAGATCGACCAGCAGCGGATGCTCGTCCCGGCAGGGAATGCACCAGCTCGCAAAGACATTGACGACGCTCACCTCGCCCAGAAGGGTTGCGGTCTCGAAGCCCGGGACGTCCAGCCCCGGCACCGCCTCCATGGTGAATTGGGGAGCGGGGCGGTCGATCAGCACCGAACGCACCAGGTTTGGATCGCGATCCATGGACAGGGCGAAGATGGCGATGAGCCCGCCGAGCAGCACGAGGGGCAGGGCAAAGAAGAAATAGCGCATCAGCGGGAAGGCCGGGCGGCTTCGAGGTGGGCCAGCTTGCGGGTGACGGAGCGGGCATCGAACAGGGTCCAGGCGATGACGCCAAAAAGCGCCAGGGCGACGCCGCCATAGGCCGCCAGGATGAAGCCGGCATGGGGGCCGAGGTCGATCATGAGGCTTCCTTCTGCGCGGCGCGGCGCTGCAATGTCGTCACCCGGCGCCGCTTCACCTCGGTGTGGATGGCCTTGAGGTAAAGGGTGATGAACAGGAAAGTGAACGCAAACAGCATGATGAAGAGCGGCGTCAGCAGCGAGAGCGGCATGGTGGGGCCGTCGGGGCGGAAGACGCTGGCGGGCTGGTGCAGGGTGCTCCACCAATCCACCGAGAACTTGATGATGGGGATGTTGAGGGCGCCGACCAAGGTGAAAATGGCGACGATGCGGGCGGCGCGCAACTGGTCGTCGAAGGCGCGCCACAGGGCGATGATGCCCAGATAGATGAAGAGCAGCACCAGGGTCGAGGTCATGCGCCCGTCCCATTCCCAGAACGTGCCCCAGGTGGGCCGGCCCCAAAGCGCGCCGGTATAAAGCGCCAGAGTCGTAAAGAGTGCCCCGAGCGGGGCGGCGGCCTTCATCGATACATCGGCAAGTGGGTGGCGCCAGACCAGCGTGCCCAGCGCCGAGGCGGACATGGCCACATAGATGAACTGGCTGAGCCAGGCCGAGGGCACATGCACATACATGATGCGCACCGTGTCGCCCATCTGGTAGTCCTCGGGCGAATTGAACAAGGCGAACCACAGCCCGAGGATGAAGAGGCAAAGGGTGAGGATGGCCAGCGGCCAGAGCAGGGGCGTGGTCCAGGCGACGAACTGCCCCGGATGGGCCATCCGGTTCCACCAGCTTTGTTTAGGCGTGCTTTCGATGCTCATGGGCCAAGGCCTTTAATCTTCGGCGGACCTTATCGCAAGCGCGGCGGCGAAGGGAGACAGGGTTACGGCCATGAGGCTCAATGCCGCAAGAAACAGCAGGGCCGAGCCCGAATGGGTGGCGGTGATGCCGCCGACCCCGAAGATCAGCACCGGCACGCAGAGCGGGGCGATGAGAATGGGGGCGATCAGCCCGCCGCGCCTTATGGCCACGGTTACCGCCGCGCCGACCGTGCCGAAGGCGGCCAGGGCCGGGGTGCCGAGCAGCAGCGAGGCCAGCATCCGCCAGAAGCTGGCCAGGTCCATTGCGAGCAGCACGGCGAGGACGGGGCTGGCCAGGATGAGCGGCAGGGCCGAGATCAGCCAATGGGCGAGGAGCTTGGCGGCCATGATGGCGCCGAGCGGCAGATCGGCCTGGCGCAAGAGGAGCAGCGTGCCGTCGTCTTGATCCTCGCCGAACAGCCGGTCGAGGCCGAGCAGCATGGCCAGGAAGGCGGCGACCCACACCATGCCGGGGGCGATCCTGGCCAGCAGCAGTTGGTCGGGCCCGACGGCAAAGGGCACGATGGCACCGGTGATGACGAAGAACAGCACCAGCGTCAGCACATTGCCGCTGCCGCGCCGGGCCAGCTTCAATTCGCGTCCGAGCAGGGCAAGGAAGGCGCTCATCCTTGGCCTCCCAGCGTCAGAATGGCGGCATTCTCGACATTGATCGGATCGTGGGTGGCGGCGAGGACGAGCCCTCCCATGCCGAGATGGTGCTCGATCAGGCTGGCAACCACGCCATGGCCTTGGCTGTCCAGGGCGGCGGTGGGCTCGTCGAGCAACCATATGGGACGATGGCTGACAAGAAGCCGGGCCAGCGCCAGCCGGCGTGACTGGCCGGCGGAAAGGTAGCCGGCATCCAGATCGGCCAGCCGGGCCAGGCCCGTTTCTGCCAGCGCAAGGGCCGGATCGAGCCCGCCCGAGGGGTTGATCCTGGCCCAGAATTGCAGGTTTTCCGCCACGGTGAGGCGGGGCTTGATGGCGTTGCGATGGCCGCAATGATGGATCAGGCGTCCCGTCTCCTCCGCTGCCCCCAGAATGGAAAAATGCCCGGAAAGTGGGGTTATGAGGCCGGCGAGCGTCAGCAGCAGCGTGGTCTTGCCCGCGCCGTTCGGTCCACGCAAGAACAGGCACTGGCCCGAGGAGAGAGAAAAACTCAGCGGCGGACCAAGCGCCATGCCGCCGCGGCCGCAGACGAGGTCTTGCGCGGATAGGGTCAGCGGATCAAGGACTTGCCTTTGCGTCATGGCCCCATCTCGTATTGAACGAAAGGTCGGGCTGGCAAGCCCAATCGTCTTTCTCTATAAGCCCTTATAGATTGGAGTCATTCCAGCAAAGGCGGCGCAGGCCGGCAGTTTCCGGGGCTTTCCCGATCCGGCGCGCCTGCCGCAAGCGACAGATTAGGGCGGAAACCATGACCTCGGTAAACAGCTTCAAGTCCAAATCGACCCTTACGGTCGGCGGCAAGACCTACACCTATTATTCCATCGCCGAAGCCGAAAAGAACGGCCTCAAGGGCGTGTCCAGCCTGCCCCATTCGATGAAGGTGGTTCTGGAAAACCTGCTGCGCTTCGAAGACAACCGCACGGTGACCAAGGCCGATATCGAGGCCGTGGCCGAATGGCTCGTCACCCGCACCTCCGAACACGAAATCTCCTATCGCCCCGCCCGGGTGCTGATGCAGGACTTCACCGGCGTGCCGGCGGTGGTGGACCTGGCCGCCATGCGCGACGCCACCGCCAAGCTCGGCGCCGATCCGCAGAAGATCAACCCGCTGGTGCCGGTCGACCTGGTCATCGACCACTCGGTGATGGTGGACAGCTTCGGTACGGCGCTGGCTTTCGCGCAGAATGTCGAGCTCGAATATGAGCGCAATGGCGAGCGCTATGAATTCCTGCGCTGGGGACAATCCGCCTTCGACAATTTCCGCGTCGTGCCTCCCGGCACCGGCATCTGCCACCAGGTCAATCTGGAATATCTGGCCCAGACCGTGTGGACCCGCGAGGAAAATGGCGAAACCGTCGCCTATCCGGACACGCTGGTGGGCACCGATTCGCATACCACCATGGTCAACGGCATGGCCGTTCTGGGCTGGGGCGTGGGCGGCATCGAGGCGGAGGCGGCCATGCTCGGCCAGCCCATCACCATGCTGATCCCGGAAGTGGTAGGCTTCAAGCTCACCGGCAAGATCAATGAAGGCATCACCGCCACCGACCTGGTGCTTACCGTCACCGAGATGCTGCGCAAGAAGGGCGTGGTCGGCAAGTTCGTCGAATTCTACGGGCCGGGCTTGGATTATCTCAGCCTCGAGGACCAGGCGACCATCGGCAACATGGCGCCCGAATATGGCGCTACCTGCGGCTATTTTCCGGTGGATGCCGATACACTCAAATATCTTGCCACCTCGGGGCGCGATCCGCAGCGCGTGGCGCTGGTGGAAGCCTATTCCAAGGCACAGGGCATGTTCCGCGAGACCAGCTCGCCCGATCCGGTGTTCACCTCGACGCTGGAACTGGACCTTTCCACCGTGGTGCCCTCGATTTCCGGCCCCAAGCGTCCGCAGGACCGTATTGCCCTGGACAATGCCAAGCAGGCTTTCGCCGCCGCGCTGCCTAAGGAATTCGGCAAGACCGACGATCCCAAGGTCGCGGTGGATGGCCGGGATTTCGCCATCGGCCATGGCGACGTGGTGATCGCCGCCATCACCTCCTGCACCAATACCTCCAACCCGTCGGTGCTGGTGGCCGCAGGCCTGGTTGCCCGCAAGGCGCGGGCCCTGGGGCTCAATTCCAAGCCCTGGGTCAAGACTTCGCTGGCGCCCGGCTCGCAGGTGGTGACCGATTACCTCACCGCCGCCGGGTTGCAGGATGACCTGGACGCCATCGGCTTCAACCTGGTGGGCTATGGCTGCACCACCTGCATCGGCAATTCGGGTCCGCTGCCGGCTGAAATCTCCAAGGCCGTGCAGGCCGGCGACCTAGTGGCTGCCTCGGTGCTGTCGGGCAACCGCAATTTCGAAGGCCGCGTCAATCCGGACGTCAAGGCGAACTTCCTCGCCTCCCCGCCGCTGGTCGTCGCCTATGCGCTGGCCGGCTCGATGACCATCGACATCACCACCGAGCCCCTGGGCACCTCCAAGGATGGCAAGCCGGTCTATCTCAAGGATATCTGGCCCTCCAACCACGAGATCGCCGAGATCGTGCGCCAGCACGTGACCAAGGAAATGTTCCAGGGCCGCTATTCCGACGTCTTCAAGGGCGACAGCAACTGGCAGGCAATCTCCGTCGATGGCGGGGAGACCTACAAGTGGAATTCGGCCTCCACCTATGTGCAGAACCCGCCCTATTTCGAGGGCCTGACCATGGAGCCCAAGCCGATCACCGATATCAACCAGGCCAAGGTGCTGGCGCTGTTCCTCGACTCGATCACCACCGACCACATCTCCCCGGCCGGCTCGTTCAAGCCCGCCACTCCGGCCGGCAAATATCTCGAGGCCCATCAGGTGGCGCCCAAGGATTTCAACTCCTACGGCGCCCGTCGCGGCAATCATGAAGTGATGATGCGCGGCACCTTCGCCAATATCCGCATCAAGAACCAGATGCTGCCCGGCGTCGAAGGCGGCTTCACCAAGGGGCCGGATGGCTCGCAGATGGCCATCTACGACGCGGCCATGGCCTATCAGGCGCAGAATACGCCGCTGGTCATTTTCGCCGGCAAGGAATATGGCACCGGCTCGTCGCGAGACTGGGCGGCCAAGGGCACCAATCTGCTCGGCGTACGCGCCGTGATCGCGCAGAGCTTCGAGCGCATCCACCGCTCCAATCTGGTCGGCATGGGCGTCATCCCGCTGCAATTCAAGGATAGCGAGAGCTGGCAGACGCTGGGGCTGGATGGCAGCGAGACCATCGACATCGTCGATGTCGAAAAGATCGTGCCGCGTGCCAAGGTCAATGTGAAGATCACCCGTGCCAATGGCGAAGTGGTCAATGTCGAGACGCGCTGCCGCATCGATACGGCAAACGAGCTCGACTATTTCAAGAATGGCGGCATTCTGCATTACGTGCTGCGCAGTCTCGTGGCCGCGTAAGCCGCCTGCCTGCCCAATTGAAAATGGCGGTCCCTGCGGCCGCCATTTTTTGTTCCCGATCAGGCCCGGCGCGGAAAAGTCCGGCTCTCACCCTCTTTTGACTAGCGGGCGGCGGCGGGGGCGGCTTACAAGTTTGCCCATGATGTTCACGCCTCCTTCCGGTCCGGTTCTCGGCCTTCTTGCCCTGGCGCTTTTCATCCAGCCCGTGGGCGCCGAAACCGTGCGCACCAAGCCACGGGCGGTGGTGGAGTTGTTCACCAGCCAGGGCTGCGCTTCGTGCCCGCCCGCAGATGCCCTGCTCACCAGCCTCGCCGCCCAGGACGACGTCATCGCGCTCGCCTATCACGTCGACTACTGGGATTACGCCGGCTGGCAGGATACGTTCGGGGATGCCAGCTTCTCCGACCGCCAGCGCGCCTATGCGAAAAGCTGGGGGTCGTCGCGCATCTATACCCCGCAAATGGTCATCAATGGACAGCGCGGCGTGGTCGGCTCCAAACGCAACGAGGTCTATCGGGCCTTGCAGGGCGTCTCCATGCCGCTGGGGATCGATATCGCCCGTGAGGGCGATGCGGTGCGGATTTCCGTGGGGGCCCATGACGGGCTGGGCGATGCGGTTGTGTGGATGGTGAGCTATCGGGGCCGCGCCGATGTCGCCATCGAAACCGGCGAGAATGCGGGGAAGTCCCTTGTCTACACCCAGGTGGTGACCGGGCGGCAGGCCCTGGGCATGTGGGAGGCCGAGACCGGCGCCGATCTCAAGCTGCCCATCGCCGAAATCCTGCCCCAGCCCGGCGCCGGCATTGCCATCGTCGTGCAGCAGGAACGCCAGGGCATGCCCGGGCCGATCCTGGGTGCCGCCAGTTTCGAGCTCTGAATCGTCGTCATGAAAATGGCCCGCCCCGAAGGATGGGACGGGCCGACTGACTGGTCAACTCGGGAGTTGGGGAGGCTGGCACCCGGACGTCTGGGTTTGGGGGCTCGGTCTGTCCGGATGCCAGCCACTGGAGGCAATAAGGATATGCTGATCCGCCATTCGGGCGCGGAAAAGGACAAATCATGTCCAAATTGGGGTTTTTCGGCCCTCTTGCCTTCCCCGCCGAATGCCGCGATCATGAC
>NZ_JAUCDN010000193.1:0-6630 GCF_034675085.1 Devosia sp. | reverse complement strand
TCGGCCTTGTCGAGGTGATCGGCGGCCAGCTCGGCGAACTGGCCCAGGGCCGCGCCGACCCGCTCATTGCCATCGCCCGAGAACAACTCGCCCTCCTCCACCCCATTGGCGGCGAACACCGCCCAGGGCAGCATGATCCGCCCCTGCGACGAAACCAGCCCGAAGGCGCGCAGATGGCCGATCATCGCATGGGCCACGCCCAGATGCCCGGCCGCGTCGCCCGTCTCCACCGCCTCGCCGCCATTGAGCACCATGGCAGCAAGCTGATAGAGCGTCGACACCGTTTCGCCGGCATAGCCCTCGAAACTTTCAAGGTCGGGCATCGGGTCGTCGTAAAGATCGAAGCGCCGCGCCGCGATGAGGCGCAGCAGCGTACCGGCGGGAATGGAATAGCGCTCCATGGTGCCCAGCAGCGCATCGGCCAGGGGGTTCTGCCGCACCGCGCCATGCTCTTGTCCGGCTAGCGCGTCGCTCCACCATTGCAGCCGGATTTCTCCTGGCGTCGGCCCCGAGACGCGCTCCCGAATACCGGCGATATCGGCGTTGAAGGCGTAGAGCGCCGTCACCGCATCGCGCTGTGCTCCCGTCAGCACCAGCGTCGCCAGATAGCGGTCCCGGTCGGTCTCGCCCAAAATCCGGGCGGCGTGCGCAAAGCTGCTCCCAGCCATCAGCGCACCCTGTCGACCGCGATCAGCGCCGCGGCTACCGCCCGTTCCTCGGCCAGAAGCACGTTATAGGTGCGCACCGCGCTGCCGGTATTGACCGCCTCGACGATCACCCCACGCGCCCGGAACGCGTCGCGCAGCGGCGCCGGTATGGCGGCGATATCCGGTCCGAGCCCAATCAGCAGCACGTCGATCTCGTCGGCCACGGCAAAGGCGGGAGCCAGCGATTCCGCCGTAATGGCCGCCGCTTCATTCACCTCCCAGGCCTGCATCGCCCCCGGCAGGCACAGCAGCGAGCCCCGATGCGACAGCCCGGCGAAGCGGAACCCGCCATTGCCATAGGCATCGATCCCGACCTGTCCGGGGAAATGCCGCGTCTCGTTCATGCCGCTGCCGGCCTAGACCGAAGCGCCGTCGGCGCTGCGGGGCGGTGCCTTGTCCTCCTCGGCCTTCTGCTTGAGGCCGAAATTGATGAGGATCGGGCCGTTGACGATGATCGAGGAATACATGCCCACGATACAGCCGAAGGTCATGGCGATGGTGAAGCTGCGAATGACTTCACCGCCGAACAGCACCAATGGAATCAGCGCCAGGAACAGGGTGAACTGGGTGAGCGAGGTGCGCACGATGGTCTGGTTGATCGACAGGTCGATCAGCTCGGGCAGCGGCATCTTGCGGTGTTTTCGCAGATTTTCGCGCACGCGGTCCGAAATCACCACGGTTTCGTTGAGCGACAGGCCCACCAGCGTCAGAACCGCCGCGATGGAGGTGAGATTGAACTCCAGCCCCGTCAGCGAGAACAGCCCGATGGTCATGATGACGTCGTGCGTGGTGGTGGTCACGGCCGCCATGGCGAACTGCCACTCGAAGCGGAACCAGATATAGACCAGGATCGAGGCCAACGCGATGAGCACGGCTATGGTGCCCTTCCAGGCCAGTTCGCCCGAAACCGTGCCGCTCACCGCCTCGGTGCTGCGCACCGTGTAGTTCTCCGTGGCCAGCGCATCGCGCACCTTGGCGACCGCGACCTGATCGGCGTCCTGGCCACCCTCCTGCGCCTGGACGCGCAGCAGCACGTCTTCGGGCGTGCCGAAGCCCTGCACCTGCACTTCGCCCAAGTCGAGCCCGTCCAGCAGCGCACGCACCTGCCCCACATCGGCAGGACCGCCTTCGTGCTGGATGACAATGGCCGTGCCGCCGACGAAGTCGATGCCCAGGTTGAAGCCCTTGAAATAGGCAGAGCCGATCGAAACCACGCTGGCGATGATGGAGAAGGCGATCACATAGCGTGAGATCTTCATGAACGGGATTTTCGTCCCGTCGGGAATGAAGCGGAAATGCTGGATTTTCAGCCGCTTGGGGCGGGTGAAGCGGAACCAGGTGGCCACCTGGAACGAGGTGACGGTATAGGAGGTGAAGAGCGAGGTGAGAATACCCAGGGCCAGCGTCACGGCGAAGCCCTGCACCGGGCCCGAGCCCAGGAAATACAGCACGACGGCGACGATGAGCTGGGTCAGGTGCGAGTCGATGATGGTGCCCCAGGCCCGCTCGAAGCCGGCATTGATGGCCTGGATGGGCGATTTGCCCGCCCGCTGTTCCTCGCGCATGCGTTCATAGATCAGCACGTTGGCGTCCACCGCCATGCCGATGGTGAGCACGATACCCGCGATGCCGGGCAGCGTCAGCGTCGCCCCCAGCATGGAGAGCGCGCCGAACAGCAGCACGATGTTGAGCACCAGCGACACATTGGCGAAGACGCCCCACAGCCCATAGGCGATGACCATGAAGGACACGACGAGCACGCTCGCGATCACGCCGGCGGTCAGGCCGTGCTGGATCGAATCGGCGCCCAGGCTGGCGTCCACCGTGCGCTCCTCGATCACGTCGAGCGAGGCGGGCAGCGCGCCGGCGCGCAGCAATACGGCGAGGTCGTTGGCGCTGGCGGTGGTGAAATTGCCGCTGATCTGGCCCGAGCCGCCCGTGATCGCCTGCTGGATCACCGGCGCGGTGATGACGGTATTGTCCAGCACGATGGCAAAGCGCTTGCCGACATTGGCGGCGGTGATCTGGCCGAAGGTGATTGCGCCGCGCGTGTCGAACTTGAAGCTCACCACCGGCATGGCACGCTGCTGGTCATAGCTGGGCTGCGCGTCGACCAGCGATTCGCCGCCCAGCGCCACTTCCTCGTAAAGCAGCTCTTCGGTGCCGTCCTGGCTGGGCAGGATCATGGTGCCGGCAGGTAGGCCCTGGGCCCGCGCCTGTGCGGCGCTCATGCCGGGATAGACCATGTGGAAGGTAAGGCGCGCCGTGCGCGAGATGATGTCCTTGAGACGCTGGCTGTCGCCGAAGCCCGGAACCTGGATGAGAACGCGGTTCGTGCCCTGGCGCTGGATGGAGGGCTCGGTGGTGCCCAGCTCGTCCACGCGCTTGCGGATCACTTCCATCGACTGCGCCACCAGCGCCGACATGCGCTCCTCGACCCCTTCCTGGGTCAGAGACACAGTCAGCTTGCCGTCGGGCGTTTCCCCGAAGGCCAGCTCGTTGACGCCGCCCACGGCCAGGAGCGCGTTGCTGATGACGTTTTGCAGCCCCTCGACGGCCTTGCGCGCCGCTTCCTTCTGGCTGGGATCGGTCAATTCGATGGTCAGCGTGCGCTTGGCCGCGTCGGTGGTGATGAGGTTGCCGATGCCGTTCTGGTTGGCCAGCGTGTTGCGCACGTCCCGGCGCAGGGTCTGCAGCCGCTCATTGACGATACCGTCCTGGTTCACCTGCAACAGCAGGTGCGAGCCGCCCTGAAGGTCGAGCCCCAGCACCACGGTCTGGCGCGGCAGGAAGGCCGGCCAGGCCTCCCGCACATTCTCGGGCAGGAAGCTGGGCAGCGTGAACAACACACCCAGCAGGGCGACGACGGCGATGAGGATGGCGCGGAACGGCGAAGACTGCATGAAAGACGTCCTGAAAGCAGAAAACCGGAGCCCTTGGGCTCCGGCGGCAGGCGGGCCCGGCGCTTAGGCGGGCTTGTTGTCGTTGACCGGCTCGGCCTTGGTGCGCACATCGGCCACCATGGAGCGGACCACCTTGATCTTGACGCCCTGGGCGATTTCGATCTCCAGGTCCTCGCCTTCGACAGCCTTGGTCACCTTGCCGATGATACCGCCGGTGGTCACCACCGTATCGCCGCGGCGGATGGCCGCCAGCATGGCCTGCTGGGCCTTGAGGCGCTTCTGCTGCGGGCGGAAGATCAGCAGCCAGAAGATGACCACCAGCAGGGCGATCGGCATCAGCTGGATGAAGATATCGGTCATGCCCCCGGCGGGGGCGGCGGCACCGGCGGCCTGGGCGTAAGCGGGCGTTACAAACATGAAGCGGGGCTCCTATCGTTTCTTCTTGGCTCTTGGAGGGGCAGCGCCAGCAACCCGCATCCAGGATGCAAGACGACTGGACGCATATGGGGCCAGTTGCACTTGCGCCCCGGGTCAAAATCGCGCGGACTATACATTTGCGCCCCCGTGATTGCAAAGCCATTCGCGGACCCCGAACCGGCGCGTGCGACGACGAGGAACATGACTTTGAAAAGCAAGGATCTTCTGGCCGGCATTGCCGCCTCCCTGGGCGAAATCGCCAATACGCTCAAGAGTTTGGCCCCGCCTCCGCCAGAGGCGGAGCCGGCGCTGGGCGCGGCCGATGCTTATTATTGGAGCGGCGATACCGGCTGGTTGATGGCCGTGCCCCATGTCAGCCGCGTGCCTCTGGCCATGCTCAAGGGCATCGATTCCGTCCAGGATATTCTTCTGCGCAATACCGAGCAGTTCGCCCGCGGCCATGGCGCCAACAACGCCCTGCTCTGGGGCTCGCGCGGCATGGGCAAGAGCTCGCTGGTCAAGGCCATCCATGGCGACATCGGCCAGAGGGCCGAAAAAGAAGGCTTCGAGCGGCTCATTCTCATCGAGATCGCCCGCGAAGACCTCGACTCCCTGCCCGCGCTGATGCGCCTTATTGCCGGCCAGCCGGCGCGTTTCATCGTCTTTTGCGACGATCTGAGCTTCGATCCGGGCGAGACCAGCTACAAGTCGCTCAAGACCATTCTCGATGGCGGGCTGGAAGGGCGCCCCGCGAACGTGTTGTTCTACGCCACTTCCAACCGCCGCCACCTGATGCCGCGCGACATGATCGAGAATGAGCGCGCCACCGCCATCAACCCCGGCGAGGCGGTGGAGGAGAAGGTCTCGCTGTCGGATCGCTTCGGGCTGTGGCTGGGCTTTCACAATTGCGACCAGCCGACCTATCTCACCATGGTCGAGGCCTATGCCGACCATTACGGGCTCGAAATCGATGCGGAGAGGCTGCGGGCCCGCGCCATCGAATGGGCCGCCACACGGGGCGCCCGTTCCGGCCGCGTCGCCATCCAGCTCATCCGCACCCTGTCCGGCGAGGAGGGCAAGGCGCTGGACTGATTCTTCCACCAACAAAGACCCCCGCTTTCGCGGGGGCCTTCGCTTCGTAGTATCGCTTGGAAATCAGCTCGCCAGCAGCGGGATCGGGTCGACCGGCGTCGCGCCCTTGCGCAGCTCGAAATGCAGTTGCGGCTTGGTCACCGATCCGGTCATGCCGGCCGCGCCGATGGCGTCGCCGCGATTGACCACGGCGCCCTTGGCCACGCTCATCGACTTCAGATGCGCATAGGCCGACACATAGCCATTGGGGTGGCGGATGAGGATGAGGTTGCCATAGCCCTCCACGCCCGAGCCCACATAGATGACCGTGCCGTTCTCGGCGGCCTTGACGGCAGAGCCCTCCGGCACCTCGATATTGATGCCGGTGCCCTTGGACGAGGCGAAATCGACCAGCACGCGGCCGCTGGCCGGCCAGCGGAACTTGTCATTGCCCGACATCACCGGCTCGGCGGCGGGAATGCTGGCCTGCTGCTGGGGCGCGGGCTGGGCCTGCGGCGCCGGCGTGGTGGCCACTGGGGTCGCGACGGGCTGGGCCGCCGCCGGCGTGGCCGGCAGGGTCTGCTGGGTCGGCGCCGGTGCCGGCGTGCTGGAAATGCTGGCGACCTGCACCGGGGGCTTGTTGGCCAGAAGGTCGGTACGGCCCGGGATGACGATCTTCTGGCCCACCACGATCTTGTCGGGCGAGGACAGATTGTTGGCCGAAACCAGCGCCTGGGTGGTCACCTCGTAGCGGCGGGCGATGGTGTAGAGCGACTCGCCGCTGGCAATGGTGTGGGTGAAGGCATTGGCGCCGGCCGCGGCCGCCGGCGCGGCGGCGGGCGTCGTGGCGGCCAGGGTCGGCACCGAGCTGTTGGGGGGCAGGCTGCCGAGAACGGCGGGCGAGGGCATCGGCGTGGCCGAGGCAAAGGAGGGCTGTGCTTGCATGACGGGCTGTGACCCCTGGGAGGACGAGTTACTGAGTACGGGGAGATCCTGGGACTGCACGGTCGGCATGGCGCCGGCGCTCATCACCGGTGCAGCCGGCAGGCTGTTCATCGGCTGGGAGACCGGAGCGCTGTTCCACCCATTGCCCACATTGGCGGGCGGCAGGAACATGGCCTCCGCCACCTGGGTTTGGGGAGCGCCAAGACTGGCAGGCATGGGCTGGCCAAGACTTGCGGGAGCGGACTGCTGCACCGAACCGGTCGTGACCGGATCGCCAAAAGCGCGACTGCCAAGGCTGGAACAGCCGGACAGGGTCATGGCGGCAATTGCCAGGACGGCCATCGCGACGGCGTTTTTAGGCGCGTGGCGGGATACGCGGATACTCATCAGCTTACTCGTACGCAGGTACTCAACACGAGTTTGAGACTAGGCGCTTAAGGTAAAGACGAGTTTAAAGCCGATGCGATTTGAGCAAAACCGCATCGGTCAGATTCTGAATTGGGTAAGGTTAAGGCGGAACCCCTGCCCTGCCTACAGCATGTCTGCCGAAAGTGGGAACCGGTTTCGGGATAAAGACATGCGCAAAA
>NZ_JAUCDN010000192.1:0-6658 GCF_034675085.1 Devosia sp. | reverse complement strand
GCTCAGTGGTAGAGCACTCCCTTGGTAAGGGAGAGGTCGAGAGTTCAATCCTCTCTTGCAGCACCATTTTTCCACGATCTCTGCAATTTGCTGCTTTTGCGCCCGGCAGAGGGCGCCTTTCATGGTGGCATGGACAAGGTTTCGCTTACCCTATCCCGAGGGGGCAGGGGCACGGAATTGACGCGCCCCCTGATTGGGCAGAGTATTCATGCTCAACACGACCCGTTCTATGGTTCATCCATGGCCGGCCAACCGCCGGGCCCGGAGCGTCTATGGCGAAACCGACACGAGCGATTCCCGTACCAGCATCGGCCAGTCCCTATTCAACACGCATGGTCGTCGCCTATCGGTACGGATCGCTGGTGATCGCCGGCATCGGCATGGGCTGGGCAGTTGTGTTCGCGGCCATCGGCTGGTGGGGCGTGGTGGCGCTGGACCTGGCCATCATCGCCAGCGGACTTTCCATCTATATGCTGATCCGACAGGGCCATTTCGCCTTCGGCCTTCTGGCGGCACAGGCTGCGCTGATGGCGATCGCCGTCACCATGGGCCTGCTGCTCGATCCACCAACGGCGGACGCTCCCCGCGTCACCCATATCTACCTGCTGGTGGTGGCCGCTCTGGGCTATCTCAATTACCAACGGGAAAAGACGCGCGCCCAACTGGTGCTGATCGGGCTCTGCCTGGCCGGCTTCGTGGTGCTGGCCAGCGCGCCGCTGCACAATCCATACACAGTGCCGATGCCCGACACGGTGCGGAGCGCCGGCACCTGGGCCAATACGATCCTGGCCACGAGCCTGCTCGCCGGCGCCATCTATGCCATGCAAGCCGAATTCAGCCGCAAGGACAAGTTCAGCCGCGACCTGGCCGCCGCCCTGTGGAATGACGAGTTCCACCTCGTCTACCAGCCGCAGGTGGACCTGGCCCGCACCACCATAGGCGCCGAAGCGCTGCTGCGCTGGACAAGCCCGCAGCGCGGCCCAATCTCGCCGGCCGAATTCATTCCGCAGGCGGAAAAATCGGGGCTGATGGTGGGCATTGGCGGCTGGGTGCTGGAAAAGAGCTGCCAGACGCTGGCGGCCTGGGGCAAGCACCCCGATTTCCGCCATTTGACGCTTTCGGTCAATGTCAGCGCCAGCCAGCTTCTGCACGAGGATTTCGAGGAAACGGTGCGCGAGGCGCTGGTCTCGACCTGCGCCGATCCGCGCCGGCTGATCCTGGAGCTGACCGAAAGCGTGCTGGTGACCGAGATGGACCTGGTGATCGCCAAGCTCGACGCCCTGCATGAGATGGGAATCACCATCTCGCTCGACGATTTCGGCACCGGCTATTCCGCGCTCTCCTATCTGCGCCGGCTGCCTATCCAGCAGCTCAAGATCGACCGCGGCTTCGTGCAGGACGCAGCGAGCACGTCGCGCAGCGCCTCGCTGGTGTCCAATGTCGTGCGCATCGGGCGCGACCTGGGCCACAACGTTCTGGCCGAAGGGGTGGAAACCATGGAGCAGCACAGCCTTCTGGCCCGCGCGGGCTGCACGCTGTTCCAGGGCTATTTCTATGGCCGGCCGATGACGCTTTCCGATTTCGAACTGCGCATCGAAGCGGAGGCCAATGGCGTCATCTCGATTGCCCGCAGCGCCGACGCATAGGACGGCGCCGCCGGAAGACCGGTGGCGCGCGGCATCAGGCCCGCAGCGCCCTTGCTGTGGCCACGAGATGGGCGAGCGACGCCTTGACCTCGGGCCAGGCCCGCGTCTTGAGACCACAATCGGGATTGACCCAGAGATGGTCGGCCGGGATGCCTTCGGCAGCCTTGCGCATCAGCGCCTCCATATCGGCCTGGCCGGGCACGCGCGGGGAATGGATGTCCCAGACGCCGGGGCCGATTTCGTTGGGATAGTTGAAGGTGCTGAAGGCCTCAAGCAGTTCCATGTCCGACCGCGAGGTCTCGATGGAAATCACGTCCGCGTCCATCTCGGCGATGGCGGGCATGATGTCGTTGAACTCGGCATAGCACATATGGGTGTGGATCTGGGTGTCGTCGGCCACCCCCGACGCGGCAAGGCGGAAGCAATCCACCGCCCAGCGCAGATAGGCGCCCCAGTCGGCCTGGCGCAGCGGCAGGCCTTCGCGCAGCGCCGGCTCGTCGATCTGGATGATGCCGATGCCGGCCTTTTCCAGGTCCAGAACCTCATCGCGGATGGCGAGGCCGATCTGGCGGCAGGTTTGCGAACGGGGCTGGTCGACGCGCACGAAGCTCCATTGCAGGATGGTCACCGGGCCGGTCAGCATGCCCTTCATCGGGCGGTCGGTGAGGGACGCAGCAAAGCTGGACCAGCGCAGCGTCATCGGCGCCGGGCGGGAGACGTCGCCATAGATCACCGGCGGCTTTACGCAGCGCGACCCATAGGACTGCACCCAGCCATTGCGGGTGAAGGCGAAGCCATCGAGTTGCTCGCCGAAATATTCCACCATGTCATTGCGCTCGAACTCGCCATGCACCAGCACGTCGAGCCCCAATTCTTCCTGGATGCGCACGGCCTTTTCGGTTTCCGCCTCCAGAAAGGCGTCGTATCCGGCCTGGTCGAGCACGCCTTTCCTGAAGGCTGCGCGAGCCTCGCGCACTTCCCGGGTCTGGGGGAAGGAGCCGATGGTGGTGGTGGGATAGGCGGGCAGGCCGAAGCGGGCGCGCTGCCTCTGGCGGCGCGTGGCAAAGGGTGAGGCCCGGTCCAGCGCGATGGATTGGGCGGCGCGAGCCACAACCGCCGGCTTGTGGATGCGCGCAGACGCCTTGTGGGCGGCAATGGAAGCGGCGCTGGCCTCGAACGCGGCCTTGGCCGCCCCCCTGCCCTGCTGCATGGCCAGGGTCAGCGCGGCGACCTCGTCGAGCTTTTGCCGGGCGAAGGCCAGCCAAGATTTGAGCTCGGCGTCAAGCCCGGTTTCAGCATCGAGATCGACGGGGCTGTGCAGGAGCGAGCAGGATGGGGCAATCTCCAGCCGGTCCGGGCCGATGCTGTCCCAGGCCCGGCCGACAAGCGCCAGGGCCGCATCGAGATCGGTGCGCCAGATATTACGGCCATCGACCACGCCGACCGAGAGGATCTTGTCGGCAGGCAGGGCAGACAAAACGGCATCGAGCTGCTCAGGGGCGCGGACGAGATCGATATGCAGCCCCGCCACCGGCAGGGCGGTAGTCAGCCCTGTATTGTCGCGCAAGGCACCGAAATAGGTGGTCAGAAGCACCTTTGGGCCCGCCTTGCCCAGGCGGGCATAGGCGGTCTCGAAGGCTGCCTTCTGCCCGTCGGACAGATCGAGTGCCAGGACCGGCTCGTCCACCTGCACCCATTCGGCACCCTCGGCGGCGAGCCGGGCGAAAAGATCGGCATAGACCGGAACCAGCCCATCGAGCAGGTCGAGCGGGTCGAGGCCATCATCCTTGGCCTTGGCCAGGCTGAGGAAGGTGACCGGGCCGAGAATGACGGGGCGAGTGGCCAGGCCCAGCGCCCTGGCCTCGCGATAATGGGCCAGGGGCTTGTCGGGGGTGAGGCTGAAATTCTGCCCCGCATGCAATTCGGGGACGATGAAGTGGTAATTGGTGTCGAACCACTTGGTCATCTCCATGGCCGGGGCAGCATCGGTGCCGCGCGCCATGGCGAAATAAAGCTGGTCGGGATCGGCGATGCCGGCAAAGCGCGGCGGGATGGCGCCGACCAGCACCGCGGTATCGAGCACGTGGTCGTAAAGGGAGAAATCATTGGAGGGGATGATGTCGATGCCGGCCTCGTGCTGGAGGGCCCAATGGCGGGCGCGCAATGCGCCGGCGGTGGCGTGGAGTGCGGCGGCGTCGCTGTCGCCCTTCCAGTAGGATTCGAGCGCCTTCTTCAGCTCGCGGTGAAGGCCGATGCGGGGAAAGCCGAGATTGGCGGAACGGGTCATGGAAATTTCCGATGCAAAGCTGCCCGGCGCCAGAACAGGCGCAGGCGAAAAAAGCTGATGAGGCGACGGCTCGGGTTCTGCCCGAGGTCAGCGACGCATTCGGAAACGGTGACGAAGGCTCGTCATGGGTCTGGTCCTCTTGCCGATCCGCCCGATCAGCGCGAAGTGAAGCTCAATTCCATGGTAGGTCTCCTGGCTCACGGATCGAACCGGGCCCCTCCTTCCCGGCCTTATGGCCAGTGGATCGCGGGCACCCGTCTCCGCCGACAGTTGCGGGGGCAGCCCCGGACTTGAGCCCGAGGCTCGCACCGGATTCCCTGTTATCCCCTCGCGGGGACCATGGACAGCGGCACCATGCCCAAGGGCAGGAGAGAAGTCAATCAAGATATAAAGATTTCTTTATATGATATCTGGGGCGCATAAAAATGCCTCCCGGCCGGAGCAGGGAGGCATCAGAACAAAGCGCGGGCGATGGCTTTAGAAATTCCAGTCCTCGTCCTCGGTCGCTATCGCCTTGCCGATGACATAGGACGAGCCCGAGCCCGAGAAGAAATCGTGGTTCTCGTCGGCATTGGGCGAGAGGGCCGAGAGGATCGCCGCGTTGACCTTGCAGGCTTCGGGCGGGAACAGCGCCTCATAGCCGAGGTTCATCAGCGCCTTGTTGGCATTGTAGTGGAGGAATTTCTTGACGTCCTCGGACAGCCCCACCCCATCATAGAGCTCTTCGGTGTAGCGCGCCTCGTTGTCGTAGAGTTCGAGCAGGAAGTCGAAGGCGAAATCCTTGATTTCCTGGCGCTTTTCTTCCGGAAAATGCTCAATTTCACGCTGGAACTTGTAGCCGATGTAATAGCCATGCACGGCCTCGTCGCGGATGATAAGACGGATGAGGTCGGCAGTATTGGTCAGCTTGGCGCGGCTCGACCAGTACATGGGCAGATAGAAGCCGGAATAGAACAGAAAGCTTTCGAGGAAGACCGAAGCGACTTTCTTCCTGAGTGAATCGCCGCTGTCATATTGGGCCATGATGAGGGCCGCCTTCTGCTGGAGGAAGGTGTTTTCTTCCGACCATCGATAGGCATCGTCCACGTCCGGCGTCAGGCACAGGGTGGAGAAAATGGACGAGTAGGAGCGGGCATGCACCGCCTCCATGAAGGAGATATTGGAGAGCACCGCCTCTTCATGCGGGGTCGCCACATCTTCCATCAACCGCACCGCACCCACCCCGTTCTGGATGGTGTCGAGCAGGGTCAGCCCGGTGAAGACGCGGATGGTCAGCGTCTGCTCCTCTGGGGTAAGCGTCGCCCAAGAGGGGATGTCGTTGGACAACGGCACCTTTTCGGGCAGCCAGAAATTACTGGTCAGTCGGTTCCACACTTCGAGGTCCTTTTCATCCTCGATACGGTTCCAGTTGATGGCGCGGATGCGGGACAGGGGCTTGACGTGAACGTTCATTTTTTGGTCCTCACAGCGCGCAGGAAACGCAACCCTGCACCTCGGTCCCTTCGAGGGCGAGCTGGCGCAGGCGGATGTAGTAGATGGTCTTGATGCCCTTCTTCCAGGCGTAGATCTGGGCCTTGTTGATATCGCGCGTAGTGGCGGTGTCGCGGAAGAACAGGGTCAGCGACAGGCCCTGATCGACGTGCTGGGTCGCCGCCGCATAGGTGTCGATGATCTTTTCCGGGCCGATCTCATAGGCGTCCTGATAATATTCGAGATTGTCATTGGTCATGAAAGCGGCCGGGTAATAGACGCGGCCGATCTTGCCTTCCTTGCGGATCTCGATCTTGGAGACGATGGGGTGGATCGATGAGGTCGAGTGGTTGATATAGGAGATGGAGCCGGTGGGCGGCACGGCCTGCAAATTCTGGTTGTAGAGCCCGGTCTTCATCACCTTCTTCTTGAGCTCGGCCCAGTCCTTTTGCGTGGGAATGGCAATGCCGGCCTTCTCGAACAGTTCGGCCACGCGCGCGGTGGCAGGCTTCCATTCCGCTTCGGTATATTTGTCGAAATATTCGCCAGAGGCATATTTCGAGTTCTCGAAGCCCTTGAAGGTTTCGCCGCGCTCGGTGGCGATGAGGTTGGACGCGCGGACAGCGTGATAGGTCACCGTCAGGAAGTAGATATTGGTGAAATCAACGCCTTCCTCCGAACCGTAGAAAATACGCTCGCGGGCGAGATAACCGTGCAAATTCATCTGCCCCAGACCGATGGCGTGGCTTTCGGCATTGCCCCTGGCGACCGAGGGGACAGAGGAAATGTTGCTCATGTCCGAAACGGCGGTCAGCGCGCGGATCGAGGTCTCGATGGTCTGGCCGAAATCGGCCGAATCCATCGCCGCGGCAATGTTGAGCGAGCCCAGATTGCAGGAAATATCCTTGCCCAGATGCTGGTAGCTCAAGTCCTCATTGTAGAGGCTGGCATCGCTGACCTGGAGGATTTCCGAGCAGAGATTGCTCATGGTGATGCGCCCGGCAATGGGGTTGGCGCGGTTCACCGTGTCCTCGAACATGATGTAGGGATAGCCGGACTCGAACTGGATTTCGGCGATCACCTGGAAGAATTCGCGCGCCTTGATCTTCTTCTTCTTGATGCGCTTGTCCTCGACCATCTCGCGGTATTTTTCCGTAATCGAGATTTCGGTCATCGGCACGCCGTAGACGCGTTCCACGTCATAGGGCGAGAACAGGTACATATCCTCGTTGTTGCGGGCCAATTCGAAGGTGAT
>NZ_JAUCDN010000191.1:0-6677 GCF_034675085.1 Devosia sp. | reverse complement strand
GCTATATGGCGCTGGGCGAGCTTGGGCTCGACGGGCGCCTGGCCCATGTCGGCGGGGTTCTGCCCGCCGCCATCGCCGCGCAGGCGCGCGATCTGGGGCTGATCTGCGCCGCGCCTTCCGGCCCCGAGGCGGCCTGGGCCGGCGACGAACTCGATATCATCGCCGCCGAAAGCCTGCTGGCGCTGGTCAATCACCTTTCCGGCCACCAATTGGCGGCTCGTCCGCTGCCGGCGCGCCATGCGGCCGAAACAGCCTTGCCCGATCTGGCCGATGTGCGGGGTCAGGAGGTGGCGCGCCGCGCGCTGGAAGTGGCGGCGGCCGGCGGCCACAACATGCTGATGATCGGCCCGCCCGGTTCGGGAAAATCCATGCTGGCGGCGCGCCTGCCCTCCATCCTGCCGCCGCTCGAAGCGCGTGAGCTGCTCGATATTTCCATGATTCAGTCGATTGCCGGGGAACTGGCTGGCGGCGCACTGTCCGATCGCCGGCCGTTTCGTGCGCCCCATCACTCCGCCTCCATGGCGGCGCTGGTGGGTGGCGGCATCCGGGCCCGGCCGGGCGAGGTGAGCCTGGCCCATAATGGCGTGCTCTTTCTCGATGAATTGCCCGAGTTCGCCCCCAGCGTTCTCGACAGCCTGCGCCAGCCACTGGAAAGCGGCGAAACCGTCATCGCTCGCGCCAATATGCGGGTGAGCTACCCCAGCCGCGTGCAACTGATCGCAGCGATGAATCCCTGCAAATGCGGGCTTTCCGGCACCCCGGGCCATGTCTGCAAGCGCGGCAGGGCTTGTGCCGACGACTATCAGGCCCGCATTTCCGGCCCCTTCCTCGACCGCATCGATATCCGCATCGACGTGCCCGCCGTCAGTGCTGCCGACATGATCGTGCCGGCGGCGAAGGCGGAAAGTTCGGCGGCGGTTGCCGGCCGTGTCATGCGGGCGCGCCAGCGCCAGCGTCAGCGCTTCGCCGCCATCGGGGCGGCCGATATCTTCACCAATGCCGCCGCGAGTCCGGCGCTGATCGAGCAGATCGTGAACCCCGACGGGGAAAGCCGGGCGCTGTTGATGCAGGCAGCCGAACGCTTCAATCTTTCCGCCCGCGCCTATCATCGCGTGCTCAAGGTGGCCCGTACCCTTGCCGATCTGGCAGGCGAAGACGCGGTGGGCCGCCCCCATATCGCCGAGGCCCTGAGCTACCGGATCAATTTCCGCGCCGCCTGAGCTGTGGAAAGGCCTGTGGGTAAATGTTTCACGTGAATCCGCAATTGACACCCTGGCGGCGCTTAGGCGTCCTTAACCGCTGCCGCATAAAAGTCATGCTGACGTGTCAGCAGGACAATGATGAGAAGATCGGGCGAACTGATCCAGTGGAATAACAAATCCGGCTATGGCTTCGTGCGCGACCAGTCGGGCCGGGATTACTATGTCCATATTTCGGCGGTGAGCGGGGACGCCAGGCCACGCCTGGGCGACCAGCTTTCCTTCGAGACGCGCATGGGGCGCAAGGGCAGGCCCTCGGCCAGCGATGTTACCGTCATCGCCTCCTCGCCTGTTCCCGCGCCCAGTCTGCGCCAGGCGATCCAGTCCCCTTCCGGCATTTCCCGCTATCATCTGGGCCTGCGCACGGCGGTGGCCACGCTGCTCACGCTGCTAATCCTGTTCATTATTGCAGCGGACCGTTCCCTGCTGTGGCTGGGTCTGGTCTATGTGGGCATGGGCGTTGGCTCGGCCCTGCTCTATCGTTTCGACAAGCTCTATGCCCTGGCCGGCCAGTATCGGGTCAGCGAGAGCAATCTGCATTTGGTCGATCTGTGCGGCGGTATTATCGGCGGGCTGGCGGCCCAGGAAGTTTATCGCCACAAGACGGTCAAGCCCGCCTTCGTGGCCACCACCTGGGCCATTGCCCTGGCCCACCTGCTCTGCCTGACGCTTCTCGCCTTTGCCGGCAGGTTTCTCTAGGCGGCGCGGGAAGGCCTCGCGCCGCCTAGATATCAGTGGAATTGCGCGGCTTCGGTCGATTCGCCCATGGCCGTGGTAGCGCTGCGCCCCTCGCTCACCGCCAGAGAGATAGCGTCGAAATAGCTCGTACCCACCTCGCGTTGATGCCGCACGGCGGAGAAACCGTGCTTTTCCGCGGCGAATTCAGCCTGTTGCAGCCGGCTATAGCCGGCCATGCCATCCTGCTTGTAGGCGCGGGCAAGCTCGAAGGTGGAGAGGCTCAGATTGTGGAAGCCCGCCAGGGTGATGAACTGGTACTTATAGCCCATGGCCGCGATTTCGCGCTGGAAGCGGGCCATGGCAGCCTCGTCCATATGCTTGGCCCAGTTGAAACTGGGCGAGCAATTATAGGCCAGCATCTGACCGGGATGGATCTTGCGCACGCCCTCGGCGAATTTTTTCGCCTCCTCCAGGTCGGGTCGGGAGGTTTCGCACCAGATGAGATCGGCATAGGGCGCATAGGCGATGCCGCGGGCAATGGCGGCGTCTATGCCGCCTTTGAGGCGGTAAAAGCCCTCGGCCGTGCGCTCGCCGGTGACGAAAGGCGCATCATAAGGGTCGATGTCGGAAGTGATGAGCCGGGCGGCCTCCGCATCGGTGCGTGCCATGATGAGAGTGGGCACGCCCATGACGTCGGCGGCCAGCCGCGCCGCGTTGAGCGTGCGAATGAACTGGCTGGTCGGCACCAGCACCTTGCCGCCCAGATGCCCGCATTTCTTTTCGCTGGCCAGTTGGTCCTCGAAATGCACCGCCGCCGCGCCGGCCTCGATCATGGCCTTCATCAATTCAAACGCATTGAGCGCGCCGCCGAAACCGGCTTCGGCGTCGGCGATGATGGGCACGAAAAAGTCGGTATCGGCGGTGGACAGGCCGTCAGCCCGCTCCATGGTCTGGATCTGGTCGGCGCGCTGCAACGCCTTGTTGATGCGCCGGACCACCGAGGGCACGCTGTCGACCGGGTAAAGCGACTGGTCGGGATACATGTTACCCGAGGAATTGGCGTCGGCCGCCACCTGCCAACCCGACAGATAGATGGCCTTGAGCCCGGCCTTGACCTGCTGCACCGCCTGGTTGCCGGTGAACGTGCCCAGGGTTGGCACGAAATCCTCGCTCTGCAGCAATTGCCACAGCCGCCGGGCGCCGTTTTCGGCCAGCGTGTGGCGGATGGGCAGCGAGCCGGAGAGCCGGGCGACATCGGCCTGGGTATAGTTGCGACGAATGTCACGCCAGCGGTCTGGCGCATAATCGGGGGTGGGGAAATGCGGCTTGTCGAGCATGGTGTCTCCTCCTTTTGGGCATGGCCGATTGGTCCCGCGGAGGCGGGCGGCATGACTGATTCACGTGAAACGGGATGGCGTTCTAGCCGGCGACCTTGCGGCTGAAGGTGGCGGCAACCAGACCCTGGCCGGAAAAAAGATCGGTGCTGCCGTCTTCCCCCACCAAGGAAAACTGGTGGCGGCCGATGCGGCCGGCGATGGCATAGCCCTGCACATCGAGCCCGCGCACCTTGAACTGTGCCATGGCGGCGCCGGCACTGGGGGCGATGATGGTGAGATATTCTTCGCGTTCGCTGCTGCTCGGGGTCATCCGAAAGTCTCCTTCTGTCGGTGTTGTAAAGATTTGACAGATGGGGGCGATATGCAAGAATAATGCGCAAATCCGGCGGTAAACCTGTAAAGCATCCGTCAAGTTCTGCCGTCGATTTTGTAAATATTGTAAAGTTCGGGGCTGCCATGAACGATGCGCAGGACATGCAGATCGGGGAGCGCATCAAGCGGCTGCGGCGCCAGCGCCATATGGCCCAGGCCGATTTGGCCCAGGCCCTGGGCATATCGGCCAGCTATCTCAATCTGATCGAGCACAATCGGCGCAAGGTCACCGTGCCGCTGCTCTTTGCCATCGCCGGCCATTTCGGTGTTGAGCCGGGCGAGCTGGTCGATGGCGACGAGGGGCGTCTGGTGGGCGACCTGATGGAAGCCTTCGGCGACGATATCTTCGCTGACAGCGACCTTACCAATCTCGAGATTCGCGATCTCGCTCATGCCAATCCGGCGGCGGCGCGCGCCATTCTGCGCCTTTACGATCGCTATCGCCTGCTGGCTGGCGACCATCCCGTCGCCACGACGCCCGGTGGCGCCGAACCGTTCCATCTGGCCACCGATGCCATCTCCGATTTTCTCCAGGAAAACTCCAACCACTTTCCCTCGCTGGAGGCGGCGGCCGAGCGTATCCGTGCCGATATCGATCGGACAGGGGATGGTTTCGAGCACGGCCTGAAAGCCTATCTCTTCAATGTCTTCGGCGTGGAGACGCGCCTGGCCTCCCTGCCCCACGGCATTGCCCGCCAGCGCGATCCTCGCCGCCAGCATCTGCTGGTGTCCGATATCCTGCCGGCCGAATCGGCGCTGTTCCTGATCGCCCATCATCTGGGTGAGCTTGCCGCCGGCGCCGAGATCGACGCGGTCATCGCCGCCTCGGCCCTGCCCAAAGGCGATGCGCCAGCCCTGGCGCGCAACGTGCTATCGGCCTATTTCGCCGCCGCGCTGGTCATGCCCTACGAGCCGTTCCTGCGCGCCTGCCGCCATTATCGTTACGATATCGAGCGTCTTGGAAGGCGCTTTTCCGCCAGTTTCGAGCAGGTCTGCCACCGCATGACCACCTTGCAGCGAAAGGGCGCGTCCGGCATTCCGCTGCATCTGGTGCGCACCGATATCGCCGGCAATATCTCCAAGCGCTTTTCCCTTTCGGGCATTCACATTCCCCGCCATTCGGGGGCCTGCCCGCGCTGGAATATCTATTCGGCCTTTCTAAGCCCGGAGCGGATCAATGTCCAGCTCAGCCAGATGCCCGACGGCCAGAAATATTTCTGTATCGCCCGCACCGTGCTCAAGGGCGATCATCGCTACAATGCGCCGCGCCGCTATATGTCGATCGGTCTGGGCTGCGCCATTCACCACGCTCGCGAGATGATCTATTCCGACGGCATGGATTTGACGGGGGAAAGCCAGGTCGTGCCGATCGGGGTGGGCTGCCGTATCTGCCCCCGGCTTGAATGCGGCCAGCGCGCCCATCCGCCCGCCGACCATCGTTTTCGCTTCGATGAAAATATTCGCCCCGAAAGCCTTTATGCGCGCATGGCCTGAGGGTCAGCGCGCCCGGCGGTCCTCGGGCCAGCTTTCGCGCCAGGCTTTTTCCAGGGCGGCGCGGCGCCGGCCATAGCGTTCATCGGTCAGGGCCAGGGCGGTGATGCGGTCGGTGCGAAAATGGCGGAAGGCTTCGCGCAGGCAACACCAGGCAGCAATGACCTGCTTGCCCTCGTAATAGGCCAGCTGCACCGGCCAGATGGTACGCTCGGTGGCATTGCCACTCTCGTCGGCATAGCTGATCCGCAACGCTTTTTCGCTGCGCATGGCCTGGCGGACCTCGCCCAATATGGGCATCAGCGCCTTGGGGCTCCAAACCGCGACGGGCCACAGGCCGGTATCGTTGATGCGGTCACGCAGATCGTCGGGCGAGGCCATGGCGATCTTGGCCAGGGCATTGCTGGCTGCAAGCCCCAGCCCGTCATCGGGTTGCGCCCCGACCCAGCGCGCGCCCAGCACCAGCGCTTCGAGCTCGTCGGGCGTGAACATCAGTGGGGGCAGGAAAAAGCCGGGCTTGAGCATGTAGCCCACTCCAGCCTCGCCATCGATGGGCGCGCCCAGCCCGATCAGGGTCTGGATGTCACGGTAGAGCGTGCGCACCGAAACGCCCTGTTCCTCGGCCAGCACCGCCGCCGTGATCGGGCGGCGGTGGCGGCGCAAGGCGTCCATGACGGCGAAAAGGCGCGCGGTCTTGTTCATGCCGGGCGCCTTGGCCTCAGGCGATCTCGAATTCGCACCAATGATGGTAGGGGCGATCCGGGGAATGGATGACATTGGGGAAATGCGGATTGTGCACCGCATCGGCGAAAGCCTGGTCTTCCAGGCAGAAGCCGGCATGCTTGCCATAGCGCTTGCCGTCCAGGCCCGGCACGGGGACGTCGGTCCATACCCCGTTATAGAACTGGAGGCCCGGCCGGTCCGACCACAGCCGCAGTGTCAGCGCGCTATCGGGGCCGGTGACCGTGGCGATGGGCTTGGCCGGGTCGCGCCCGCTATCGAGCACCATGCCGATATCGTAGTCGACCGGGGCTCCCCCCGCGTCGCGCATGATTCGCGATCGGCGCAGATCGTAGAGGGTGCCGGCCGAGGGCAGGATGGCGCCGGTGGGCGCAAGGTCGGCGCCCAGCTCGGTATAGGCGCTCGATTCGAGCTGGACCTTGTGGTCCAGCACTGTGTCGGAGGTGCCCAGATTGAAATATTGGTGCTGTACCAGGCTGATCGGGGTCGGCTGGTCGGTGGTGGCGCTGAGGTCGAGCCGCAGCCTGTTGCCGGTGAGCGTATAGACAGCGGTGAGGTTGAGATTGCCCGGATAGCCCATGGCCCCGTCGGGGCTGAAATGAGTGAAGGCGACGCTGTTGGCGGCCGAATTGACGTGGCCTTCCCAGACCTGGCGTCCCAGGCCCTCCTCCCCGCCATGCAATTGCAACGCGCCGGCATTGGGGGGCAGGCGATAGGTCTTGCCATTGAGATCGAAGGAGGCATTCTTGATGCGGTTGGCGACGCGCCCGGCCAGCGAGCCGAAATGGGGGCTATGGGC